>NZ_JBHWZY010000125.1:0-11491 GCF_042727815.1 Nocardia sp. NPDC060220 | reverse complement strand
GTTCCCGCGATCACCGCGCCCATCACCGCGATCGCGGCTCCCGCGAGGCCGATCAGAATCTTCAGCGGAACCAGCGCCGACCTGGCGGCCAGCGTGCGGACGAGCCATCGGTAGTCGACAGGATCGTGCCACCAGTCCCGCAGCGTCTTGCCGTTGTTCATCGACTCACCCTTGGTCTCGACCGCATCGCCTATCTGTTGGTTGCGCGTGTGAGAATTCCAGAAAACCCACCCGCTGATCGGCAGTAGTCTAGGTCGGAGCGTCGCGGAATCCCGCCGGTTCGGTCCCGCCGCCGGGTTGCCCGCGGCGGTGGTGCCATCACGATCGGCGTCGGCTCATCGATGAAGAGCGCCAGGTCTGCGGAGTCGAGACGGTCGGCCCGGGAGTAGGTCAGTCGACCAGCGGCGATACCGTGGTGGAGTGAAACGGTCACCGGAAACGGACTCCTCGGTCCGGATCATCGACGTCGTGATGGAGATGTTGATGTCGGATGGGTACGACGATCTGCAGCTCAAGGAGGTCGCGCGTCGGGCCCAGGTTTCGCTCGCGACGGTATACAAGAAGTTCGCCACCCGTGACGAGTTGATGGTCGCCGCTGTCACTCGGTGGATGGCGATCAACAGCTATGCCGAACTGGAGTTGCCTGTTCCGGGTGAATCGCTGCGCGACGGGTTGGTCCGCGTCATCCGGCACGTCTTCGAGCCGTGGGAACGCAATCCCAGAATGCTCGAGGCCTACCATCGCGCGCGCAGCGGCATCGGTGGTAGGCAATTGGACGCACAGGGTGTGAGCGCCGTGTTGCCGGTCGCCGCGATGTTGTTCGATGGCTACGATCGCGACTATGTCGAGGACGTCGGACTGATCGTCACCAATTTGATCTACGCGTTGACCGGTCGATTCGTCGACAAGGATCTCGATGTGACCGAGATCCTGCCCATGCTCGAGCGTGCGATCGACCGATTGACCAGTGGCAGCGTGGCCGAAGCGGCGCGCGTTCGGGTGGCCGAGGGCGAGGAGGGCTCGTCGCCGCTCGTGTATCCCTCGTTGGCTGGTCCTTACGGGCCCGCCCGCTAGGCACGGACGGATCCCGCCGGCCGACGGCTCGAACAACCCGAATGACCTGCGGTAAGGCGAATTTCAGGGCTGTACGTCAAGGGCAAATCAATGTGACGTAGATCACTAGTTACTTAGATGAGACTGCTGTCACATGCTGAGTAACCGGATTACCGTGTGGTCGGCAGGGGCTCCGAGCGATCGAAATCCGGGCGTGGGGCGCACCTGTCGAGATCTTCAGATTCGAAGTTTGGATGGGAAGCACATGGCCGCACAATTCGTTGATTCCGCCCACTGGAGAGCCCACGCCCGCCGGCATCCGCTGCGATATCGCCTGGCCATCGTCGCGCCGAATGCCGTGGAAGTTGTTCGCTACGCGGGAGGTTGGCTCTTCGATCGAACAACCGCCGGGTGGGAAGTGACCGTGCTCGTCGACGACCACTCCGACGTGCGCCCGTTGCAGATCCTCGGTGCCACTGTGCTCGATATCGAACAGTCGCTGGCGGCCCCGAAACACGACACCTGGCCGCATGCGGTGGCTGTACCCACCCAGATGGTCGCGGACTGTCGTGTGCGCGATGGCATTCTGGACTGTCTCGACCACCGTTCGGCCGAGCTGTCGCTGTGGGGCGATGCCCTTCCGGCCGAACTGGCGGATCGAGTGAAGATCACCCACCATCGCGTCAGCCGGGCCGCGCGCGCGTTCAAAGCCTGCGCCTTGGCTACGGCGGGATTCCCCGCCGAAGAAGTCGGCCCCACCGAGATGTTCCGTGTCAGCGCGTCACGGACCACTGCTGGATTGGTCTCCGCGAGTTGACCATGGCAACGGCCGATCGTGAGATAGCCGAGTGGGCGCGCGGCTATCTGCGCCGACACCCGATTGCCGCCTTGGAAACGGTCGGTGGCCAATTCGTCCTCGGCATGCGCGCTGTGCGCTTTCTCGCCATCGACACGGTCACCGGTCGATTCGCGTTCCAGGAGTTCGTCAGACAGGCCGCGTTCATGGCGTCGTCGGCGGCCTTGCCGACGATCTTTGTCGCCCTGCCGATCGGAGTGACGCTGTCCATCCAGTTCGGGTTGCTGGCCGGGCAGGTCGGGGCGACCTCGCTCGCCGGTGCGGCGAGCGGGCTCGCGGTGATCCGGCAGGGGGCGCCGATGGTCGCGGCGCTGCTGATGGCTTCGGCGGTCGGCTCGGCGATCTGCGCGGATCTCGGGTCGCGCAAGATCCGCGACGAACTGGACGCCATGGAGATCATGGGTGTCTCGGTGATCCGCCGCCTGGTCGTCCCCCGGCTGGCGGCCGGGGTACTGATCGGGGTGTCGCTGACGGGAATCGTCTGCTTCGTCGGCTTTCTCGCGGGCTACTTGTTCAATGTCTTCGTTCAGGGCGGGGCGCCGGGAAGTTTCGTCGCGACGTTCTCGTCCTTCGCGACCGTGGACGATCTGGTGCTGACCATGATCAAAGCTGTTGTCTACGGGGCGATCGTCGCCGTGGTCGCCTGCGAGAAAGGGCTGACCACCAAGGGCGGTCCGGCGGGCGTGGCGAATTCGGTCAACTCGACAGTGGTTTCCTCGATCCTGCTGCTGATGATCGTGAACGTCGCCTTCACCCAGCTGTACATGATCTTGCTGCCACGGCAGGGGCTGTAATGGCCGCGCAGTACTACCCGCCGGGGGTGCGGCCGGTGCACCGGGCCGCGGTCCGGCTGGCCGCGGGGGCGATGCGGGTCGGCCATATGGGGACGTTCCTGATCCGGGCCCTGTTCTCGATTCCGGTGATGCTGCGGCACTACCGCAAGGAATTTCTGCGCATCCTGTCCGACATCACCTGGGGAAATGGTTCGATCGTCGTCGGCGGCGGCACCGCGGGCGTGATCATCGTGCTCGGCGCGGCGGGCGGTGCGATCGTGGGTCTGGAGGGCTACAACGCACTGCACCTGCTGGGCATGGAGCCCACCGTCGGGTTGATCGCCTCGACCGCCTCGACCAGGGAATTGGCGCCCATCATGGCCTCGCTGGCTTTCGCCGCCCAGGCTGGGTGCCGGTTCACCGCGCAACTCGGTGCGATGGGGATCGCCGAGGAGATCGAGGCGATGGAGGCGATGGCCATTCGCGCGGTTCCGTATCTGGTCAGTACCAGGATCCTCGCGTCGGTGGTCGCGATGTTCCCGCTGTATCTGGTCTGTCTGGCGGCCAACTACCTGGCGGTGGAAATAGTGGTCGGTCTGTCCGGCGGTCTATCGGCGGGCACCTATCAGCACTACTTCCAGCTGGTGCTCAACGGCCCCGACATCGTGTACTCGCTGATCAAGGCGATTCTGTTCGTGATCCTCACCTCGACGATCCAGTGCTACTACGGCTTCTACGCCGCGGGCGGCCCCCAGGGCGTCGGCACGGCCGCGGGCCGGGCGATGCGCGCGTCCATCTCGGTGATGATCGTGGTCAATCTGCTGCTGACCGTGGGTCTTTGGGGCATCGGTTCCAGCGCTCGGCTGGGAGGGTAGATGCCGGCGACTCCGTTTGAGAAGGATGGGCGAGGTCCCGGCGCATTCTCGCTGGTGCTGCGTGGCGTGGTGTTGATCGTGCTGACCGTAGCCATGGTCACGGCACTGTTGATGAAGTCGACGGGCCGCTTCGACGACAAGGTCGAAGTGATCGCCATGCTGGATCAGCTCGGCGATGGTCTGCCCGCCCGATCCGACGTGAAGTTTCGTGGTCTGCTGATCGGCGCGGTGTCCACGGTGGCGCTCGCCGACAACGGCGGTCCGAATCGGGTGACATTGCTGCTCGACCCGGCGTACGCCGGGAAAGTGCCGCGCACGGTGACCGCGCGGGTGGTGCCGAGCAATGTCTTCGCCGTGTCCTCGGTCCAGTTGGTGGACAACGGGCCCGGCCCCGGGCTGACCGCCGATACCGAGATCGCCCAGGACCGCGGCCTCGCGACCGTCCAGCTGCAGACCGCGTTGACCAAGTTGCGCGAGATCATCGCGAGTACGGGGCGGGTCGGGTCCGACACCACAGTCGGAATGCTCGCCGCGGTGGCCGCGGCCACGGATCGGCGGGGTGACGACATCGTGCGCGCCGGTGGGCAACTCGACCGGATCACCAGGGAATTCGATGCGCTACTCGCGCCGGATGGTGGGCCCTCGACCCTGGGCGCGATGGCCGAGGCGGTGCACGGACTCAACGCGGCGGCCCCGGACCTGCTCGATGCCCTGCACTCGGCGGTGCTTCCGCTGCGCACGGTCGCCGAACGCGAGGGTGAACTGATGAACCTGCTGTCCGCGGGCAACAACACCCTGTCCAAGGTGGGCGGCGGGCTGGCTCGACATACCGAGCAGATCGTCACAGTGACGAATGATCTGATGCCGGTCCTCGATGTATTGGGCGAGGGAGCCGGCAGTTTCGCACCGATCGTGGTCCGGATCAAAACGATCTCGGATCTGTGGTTCGCCGAGTTCTGGAACTCCGACACCCAGATGGGTACCGGCAAATTCCAGTTCCGGTTGAGCCCGCACACCGCCTACACCCGTGCGGACTGTCCCCGATACGGCCAGTTGGCCGCGCCGAGTTGCTCCACCGCACCGGACTCGATCCCCCAGCAGGAGTTGTCACCCAGTATGAATCCGCGGTCGTATTCGGTACCCCAGCTGGCGCCGGAACTGCAGGACCTGATCCGCCGGATTCTGGGCGGAGAGGCCAACGCCGCGGAATCGGTACTGGCGCAACTGCTCTCCGACAGTCCGCTCCCAGTGGGTGGCGGCCGATGAGTTTTCGTCGATCACTGATCGGGCTGAGCCTGTTCCTGGTCGTGTCCCTTGGACTGATCTGGGTCACCTTCGTGACGCTGCACCGCGGGGTGGACGGCTCGGCGAGAACGTACTCCGCGATCTTCAGCGATGTCACGGGCCTGCGCGCCGGCGACGATGTGCGGATGGCCGGGGTACGGGTGGGTCGCGTCGACGGGATCGCGCTGGTCGGCAATCGCGCCGAGGTGCGGTTCCGGGTCGAGGAACAACAGAAGGTGTTCGGGAACACGAAAGCCTCGATCACCTATCAGAATGTCATCGGCCAGCGCTATCTCGGCCTTTCCCTGGCCGACTTCGGGCAACCGCAGGAGGTGGCGCCCGGTGGCACGATCCCGCTCGAGCACACCGAACCCTCATTCGATATCTCGGTGCTGCTCAACGGGTTCGAGCCCCTGTTCGGTGGGCTGGATCCGCAGCAGGTCGACAATGTGACCGGAGCGCTGATCACCGCGCTCCAGGGCGACAACACCTCGCTGGTGCTGCTGATCGCGCAGGTTTCCACCCTGGCCGAGTCCGTTGCCGGTCCGGATCAGGTGCTCGGGGCGGTGATCACGAACCTGAGCCAGGTGGTGGGAGACCTGGCCGCGCACAGCGGCTCGGTGAGCACCCTGCTCACACAGTCGCGCTCGATCATCGACGGGCTCTCGCGTCACCGTGACGAGCTGATGGGGTCGTTGACGACCGTCGCGTCGGTGACCGGGCGCCTGGCCACCGTCGTCGAGGATGTGCGGCCACAGCTGAACGAATTCCTCACGCGCGAACCAGGCTTCACCAAGCACTTCGAGCAGAACAAGGACAGTTTCGCCTACCTGGGCTTCAACCTGCCCGCGCTGCTGAAGGGGCTCGCCAGGGCGAGCCAGGAGGGGTCCTACCTCAACACCTACCTGTGCAACATGGGCGTGACGTTCCTGCCCGCGCTGGCCACCCTGGTACCGACCATCGTCGCTCTGGCCTCGCCGACCGGCGCCATCCAACAATCACCGATCTGCAGGTGAGGCAATGACATCGAAACAGCCTTCGAAAGCCGTGCTGGGGCTGATCGCGCTCGGACTGTTGCTCGCCATCGTCGCCGGGGCGGTGGGTTTCAACTCCCTCGGCGTCGGACAGCAGCGCTACGACGTCGAGTTCGCGCAGGCCGCCGGTCTGCGCGTGGGGGACGGGGTCACCGTCGCCGGTGTTCCGGTCGGCACGGTCGCGGGTCAGCGGCTGGCCGGTGACCGGGTGCTGGTCACCCTGAGCGTCGATCGATCGGCCGCCCTCGGCGCCGACACCCGCGCCGCCATCAAACTGACCACCCTGCTCGGCGCCCGCTACATCGAACTGACCCCGGCGGGCGACGGCGAGATCGCCGATCACCGAATCGGTCTGTCGCGCACCGCCGTTCCCTACGATCTGCAGCAAGCACTCGACAACGCCACCGCGACATTCGAACAGATCGACTCCGGACGTATCGCCACCTCGCTCGACGCGCTGGCCAACCAACTCGACGGCGTGCCGACGGTATTGCCCGGGCTGCTGGGGAATCTGCGCTCGCTGGCCGCACTGCTGGGCAGCCGTCGCAACGAACTCGGCGCGCTCCTGACCGGCGTGCAACAGCTGACCACGGTGGTCAACGGTCAGCAGGGCGACCTCGCGGCCATCGTGGGCCAGGGCCGCGACCTGGTCACCGAGATTCTCGCGCGGCGCGGTGCGCTCCAGACCCTGATGGACTCGACGCGGCGGCTGGCGGATCAGGTCAGGGTGTTGGTCGTCGAGGATCGGCCCAAGATCGACGAACTGCTGCGCGGTTTCGACGGATTGCTCGGCAGCCTCGCCCGCCACGACGACCTGTTGCGCAACATCCTGCAGATCTTGCCCGTCCCCATCCGCAATTTCGCGAACGCGTCGGGCACCGCCAACGAGGTCGACTTCACCGCGCCCGCGGGGCCGCTGATCGATTCCTGGATGTGTGCGCTGAGCGGGCGTGCCGACCAGGTCGCGCTGGCCCCCTACTTCCAGGACTGCAAATGACACGACTCGCCACGCTGGTCAGGATCGTGCTGGTGCTCGGACTCGGCGCGCTCGCGGGGTGCACGGGCAGCCCGGACGACACGGATTCGGCCATCACTGTGACAGCCCGATTCGACAACGGCGCCGGACTCTACGTCGGCAACGCCGTGGCCGTGCTCGGGATGCCGGTCGGTGAGGTCACCGCCATTACCCCGCGCGGTTCCCATGTCGAGGTCACCATGCGGGTCGAGGGCGCGGTGGACATCCCGGCGGACGCGACCGCGGTGACCGTCTCGACCTCGGTACTGACCGATCGCCACGTCGAGTTCACACCCGCCTACCGCGGCGGCGCCACCCTGGCCGACGGAGCGCAGCTGGGCCTCGACCGCACCCGCACCCCCATCGACTTCGACCGCTTGCTCGGCGCCGCCGACGGGATGGCCGCGCAGTTGGCCGGCGCGACTCCCGATACCGGTCCGATCGCGCGCCTGCTCGATACGTCCGCGCGGATCGCCTCGGGCAGCGGTCCGGAACTTCGGGCCACGATGAACGAACTGTCCGGTGCCCTGCGGCTCGGCGAGGACGGGGGAGCCCAGACCCAGAAGGCGATCACCGATATCGTCGAGCACCTGGCTGTCCTGATTCGCGCCGCGGCCGACAACGACCAGACGATCCGCGAATTCGGCAGTGCGACAGGACAATTGGGTGATGTCTTGGCCGATCTCCAGATCGGCGCGGGGGATACCGGCGCGCAGATCGTGCAGATCATGCAGCAGACCGACGACCTGCTGTCCCAGAACAGTGCGAGCCTGCGCTCCACGGTGACCAACGCGGGCACCGTCACCCACGCGCTCGCGGACTACCGCGAGGAGGTCGCCGAGTTCATCGACGTGACACCGCTGTTGCTGAACAACGCATACCACGCCATCGACGTCGACTACCGCGGCGTCCGGGTGCACGCGCTGCTGGACAAGGTCTTCTTCGACGGCCAACTGGTGAAGGAGGTGTGCAACGTGCTGGGGCTACGCCAACTCGGTTGCAGCACAGGAACATTGCAGGATTTCGGGCCGGACTTCGGCATCACCGACATGCTAGAGGCGATGTCGAGGTTGCCGCGATGAGACAGCGATATCGGTCCGCGTCGACCCTGCTGCTGGCCGGGGTGGTGCTGGCCACCGTGCCCGGCTGCGCGGTGGGTCTGGGTGATCTGCCGTTGCCCGCGCCGGGCGTCGGCGACGGCGGCTATACGATCCACGCCGGCTTCGCCAATGCGCTGAACCTGCCCGAGCAGGCGAAGGTGCGGGTGCTCGGTGCCGACGTGGGCGAGGTCGCGCGGATGTCGGCACGCGACTACACCGCCGTGGTCACGATGCGCATTCAGCCGGGGGTGGCTCTGCCGGTGGGCACCCGGGCCGAATTGCGTACCGCCACACCACTCGGTGATGTCTTCGTGGCGCTCACTCCGCCCGACGCCGCCGCTCCCGGCGGGCCGGTGCTGCGCGACGGCGACACCATCGCGCTGTCGTCCACCCAGGCCGCGGCCACCATCGAGGAGCTGCTCACCACCGCGTCGCTGCTGGTCAACGGTGGGGTGATCCGGAACCTGACCAATATCGTCAACGGTCTCGGACACGCTGTCGGCGACCGAGGCGCGAATCTCGCCGCGCTGCTGGACAGATCGACCAGAGTGGTGCAGGCACTGGCCGCGCGATCGGCCGATATCCGCACCGCACTCGTCGAAGTCGACCAGCTCACCCGGCAATTGCAGGAGCAGCGTCGCCCGCTCGGTGAGTTGGCCGACGTCGCGGGACCGGCGCTCACGGCCGCCACCGACAGTTCCCAGCAGGCGTTGACGCTGATCCGGCAGGTCGATCAGATCAGTCGGGAACTGGCGAAGTTCCCCGTCATCGACGGGTCCGCCGCGGGCATGGTCGCCGACGTCAACCGGCTCTCCGCGGGGCTCAACGCGGCCTCGACCGATCCCAATGCGAGTCTCGCGGCGATGAATTCGATTCTCGGACCGATCATCAAGATCACCAACGGCACCTCGGCGCACGTGAACGCCGATCTGCAGGACGTGACGATCGGTGCGGTGCCCGATCCGGCGCATCCCGGTGATCCGGGCAGCCGGATACCGGACGCGAGCGACTGGCAGGCGCTCGTCGGCACCCTGACCTACACCCTGCTCAAACTGCAGCAGCGCGTGACGGGAGCGGGGCGATGACAGGTGCGCAGCGATTTCGGCTCGTGCTCGGCGTGCCCGCGCGCGTCGTGGTCGGCGCGGCCGTGCTCGGCAGCCGGTTCCGGTCCATCCTGTCCAGCGGCGCGCTGGTGCTGACCCTGATCGTCGGCATCGCGTATCTGCTGTTCGGCGCCCTCGGCGTCGACCCCACGGCGGCCACCATGACTGTCCGGGTGCACCTCGCACAGTCCGGTGGGCTGTTGACCGGGCAGAATGTCACCTTGCGCGGTGTCCCGATCGGTGAGGTCACCGCGATCGAGTTGACCTCGACCGGGTTGGTGGCCACCGCGGCGATCGACGCGCAGGCCCGGGTGCCCGTCGGTGGCGCGGTTCGGGTCGCGAGCCTGTCGCTGGCGGGCGAGCAGTATCTCGACTTCCGCCCGGTCGACGACGACGGCCCCTACCTGACCGACGGCGCCGAGATCGAGGTGGAGCGGACTTCGACGCCGGTGCCGCTGTGGCAGACCCTCGCGCAGCTGGATACCACGCTCGCACAGGTGGATCCGGCGCGGCTGGCGGCGATCGTCAAGGAACTCGGGGTGAGCGAGCAGGGCCCGCGCAAGCTCTCCGACATCATCGACGGTGGCATCTTTCTCGTCTCCACCTTGGATTCGGTGCTGCCCCAAACGGTCGGGCTGCTGCGCGACAGTCGGACGGTGCTGAGCACCGCGGCCGCCGCCTCGCCGGGACTGGGTGAATTCGCCGGTGACGCGGCACGAGTGATGTCGGGCGTGGAGGCGAAGTCGGGCGGATTCGTCGATCTGCTCGGCGCGGCGCCGGGCACGCTCGGTGCGCTGGACGCGGTGCTGGACCAGAACTCGCCCGGCGTGGTCGACCTGCTCGGCAACCTCGCCACGGTGTCCGACATGGCGAACTCGCGAGTGCCTGCCCTGCGGGAGTTCTTCTTCCCGACCGAGCGGGCTGGCTCGACGCTGGGCAACCTCACCGCGGCATTCCACGACGGTGGCCTCTGGGGGCTGGTGAATCTGTACCCCCGCTACTCCTGCGATTACAACCTGCCGCGACATTCGCCGTCGCAGCCGGACTTCCCCGAGCCCTACCTCTACACCTATTGCCCGAACGAGGACCCGTCGGTCCTCATTCGCGGTGCGCGCAACGCACCGCGCCCGCCGGGTTCGCGTGTCCCCGGTCCGCCGCCGCCGGGACAGGCGACCGCGACGCAGGCGATCCCGACTCCGCTCGGACCATGGACACTTCCGCTCACCTTCGCCGGGCCGGATCTGTCGACACCGGTACCTCGGTGACCGGCTTCCGGACTCGCACCGCACACCACCACGCTAGGAATTGCTATGAACGACACAGACACCAAGACCGAGACCGAATTGCTCGAACCGGCGGTAGTGAAGTCATCGGCGGATTCGGACCCGGCGCCGACAGAAGAGCCGAAACAGGCAGGCCCGACGAAGCTACAGCTGATGCGAGCGATCGCGCGCCGGATCGCCGCGCCGGTCACCGTGGTGGCCGCCGTGGCAGCGCTGGCGGCGGCGGGCTTCCTCGGCTGGAAACTCGACGAGAAGTCCGACACCGACGCCGCCGCCGAAGCCGGGCTCGCGGCGGCGCGGGCCTACGCCGTCACCTTGACCAGCGTGGACTCCAACCACCTCGATCGTGATTTCGCGGCGGTGCTGGACGGATCGACCGGCGAGTTCAAGGACATGTACACCCGGTCGAGCGGGCAGCTGCGCCAGCTGTTGCTCGAGAACAAGGCGACCGGCACCGGCACGGTGCTCGATGCCGCGGTGAAATCGAAATCCGAGACCAAGGTCGAAGTGCTGTTGTTCATCGATCAGACGGTCACCAATATCGCCGCCGCCGATCCGCGCGTCGACCACAGCCGGGTCCAGATGACGATGGAACTCGTCAACGGACGCTGGCTGGCCAGCCGGGTCTACCTGCCCTAATCCTCTACCCGCTCGACCGCGCGGAGTTCCGTGCTGCCTGGCGGGAATGAGGTTCTCAAAAATGAATATGGTTGTTACCATCGAAGTGCGCGTCTTTGTCGCGGCTTCCCGATCACCTGGAGTTCTCCGTGACCGATTTCGATACAGTGAACTACTTCACCGACCCGGATCTGATTCCTGATCCCCATCCCTATTTCGATCATCTGCGGTCGAAGTGCCCGGTGACCCAGGAGCCGCACTTCGGTGTGTACGCCGTCACCGGATATGAGGAATCGGCTGAGGTACTGAAGGATTCGTCGATCTTCTCCTCGGCTGTCGCCGTCGGCGGACCCTTCCCGCCACTGCCGTTCACGCCGGTCGGCGACGATATCAGCGACCTCATCGACCAGCATCGGACCGAGTTGCCGATGTTCGAGCACATGGTGACGATGGACCCGCCGCAGCACACCTTCGCGCGGTCGGTGTTGAATCTGTCT
>NZ_JBHWZY010000124.1:0-11496 GCF_042727815.1 Nocardia sp. NPDC060220 | reverse complement strand
CCCTGGTCCCGGTCAGGTGAAGTTGCGTAACGCGTTCGCCGGCATCTGTGGCTCCGACCTCCATTTCTATTTCTTCCCGGAAGCCATTCCGTGGGATATGAACGAGCCGCATCCGCTGACCGGTGCCAAGTTGCCCCAGATCCTCGGCCACGAGTTCGCGGGGACCGTCGTCGAGGTCGGCGAGGGCGTGACGGATGTGCAGGTCGGCGACCGTGCCGCGGTGTTCCCGCTGGTCGCTTCCTGTGGTGAGTGTGTTGCGTGCCGTAAGGGTTTGCGTTTCTCCTGCAAGATGATGGGCGCGCTCGGTGCCAACGCGCCCGGCGGTGGCCTGTCGGAGTTCACCACAGTGAACGCCTCGTCGTTGCACCTGTTGCCCGAGAATGTGGACCTGCGGATGGGCGCGCTCGTCGAGCCGATGGCGGTCGGCTGGCACGCGGTCGCCCGCAGTGGCGTCGAGGCGGGCGGTACGGCACTCATCGCCGGCGCGGGGCCGATCGGTATCGGTACGTGGTTCGCGTTCAAAGCGCTGGGTGTGGAGAAGGTGCTCATTTCCGAGCCGAGCGCGGATCGTCGGGCGATCGTCGCCGCGCTGGGTGCCACGGTCGTGGATCCGGTGAACGAGGACCTCGCCGCCGTGATCAGCGAGTTCACCGATGGTGCCGGCGTGGATGTCGCGGTGGATGCGGCGGGAGCCGGTGCTGCGATCACCTCGGCCTTGATGAGCCTCGTCGCCGGTGGCCGCGTTGTCGTCGCCGCGCTGCACGAGCACCCGATGCAATTCCATCCCACCTTGCTCTCGATGGGGGAGGGCGAGATGGTGGGAGCGGTCGGCTATGAGCCGGAGGAATTCGACGCGGTTATCGCCGGTATGGCCGACGGCCTCTACGACACCACCGGCTGGGTGGAGGAGATCCCGCTGACCGGCATCGTCGACGCTCTCCACAAGCTGCGCAACGGTATCGGCGCGAAGATCCTCATCCGCACGGACTGACCACCGAGGGACGACCACTACGAATGAGACAGGAGCGCACTATGGTTCGGCCCTCAGGGGGAACCACCGGTCGTTGCGGGTGGGCGCGCGTCATGAACACCGCCTCTGAAGGTAGGGCCACGGCGTGCGCTTCCCGGTAGAACTTCCGACCGCGACAGGGCAGGGAGTGCGGCGGTCGTGGGTCCGGCGGCACGGTTCCGGAATACGGACACGAGTGTTGGCGATCGCGCTCATTCCTTGTGCGGCACTACTTTTCACTGGGACGATCACGGTCGCCGTTCTCGTCGAAGACGCGCGAGCGGCTTCCCAGTGGTCGAAACTGCTCAATGATGCGGTCGATCCGTTCGTCGCGTTCGCGGTCGCGGTCCAGGGCGAGCGATCACTGAGCCTCGCTGCGCTGAACGGCGACTCGATGTCGGCGGCCGGATTGACGGCGCAGCGAACCAGGACAGATGCCGCGCTCGCGGAGATCGGCCGGCGGGCGCCGGAATTGCAGCGACTGGCGCCGGTCGGGGTGGACAGCTCCACCCCGGACATCGCCGAACTAGCCGCGAGCACATCGAGTATCAGACAGGCTGTGGATCTCGGACACACCGATTCTCGCTCAGTCGACGATTTCTACCGGCGACTCACCGGCATCCTCGCCACCGGCCTCGAAGGGCTGGCGAGGGCCGTACCGGATCCATTGACCGCCGCGGAGGAGATCACCGCGGCGGATCTGATCCAGATGGCGGAACTGCATTCCCGCGCGTTTGCCCTCGCTGCCGCAGGCACAGTACGTGGGGAATCGCTCTCTGCCGAGGAACGCCGTGTCGTCGCACAGCTCGTCGGCGGGTATCGACACCAGCTCGAAGGTCTCACCGGACGGCTCACCGCCGACGGTCGGCAGCGACTGGCCCGGCTCGCCGACAGCCCCGAATGGAGAACTGCGACGGGATCCGAGGACCTGCTCGCCGAGCGCGGCACAATCGAGGTCCCTTACGCCGAGTGGCAAGCAGCCGAGCGGGTGGTGGACACCGAACTGATCGGCCTGTTCAGGGATCACGTGTATTTCGCCAACGCGCAGGCCGCGGAAGCCGCCGATCGGACGATGAACCGACCGATTGCCGCGGGCATCGGTATCGCAGTGGTCGCGATCGGTGCCTTCGCCTTGGCGATGCGGATGGCCAATGGCCTGATCCGCCGGTTGCGTTCGCTGCGTTCGCGAAGTCTGGAGTTGGCCAATGAGACGTTGCCATCGATCGTGCAGCGGCTCCACGATGGCGAGGAAGTCGATGTCGAGGCCGAGACGACGATGCTCGACACCGGGCACGACGAAATAGGTCAGGTAGCCATGGCATTCGGAGCCGCGCAGCGGACAGCGATGGTCGCTGCCGCGGCAGAGGCGCGGACGCGGGACGGGTTCAACAAGGTCTTCCTGGACATCGCACATCGAAGCCAGGTTCTTGTTCGCCGTCAATTGGATGTGCTCGACGTCGCCGAGTCGAAACAGCAGGATTCGGAGCACCTCGAATTGCTCTTCCAGCTCGACCATCTGGCGACCCGGGCACGGCGCAACGCCGAAAACCTGCTCATCCTCGGCGGCGAACAGCCGGGGCGGCGATGGCGGCAACCCGTCGCGCTCGAACAGGTCGTGCGCAGTGCGGTATCGGAGACCAACGATCTCACCCGGGTGAGCGCGATTCGCCTCCCGGAGGCGCACGTACTCGGGGGCGTGGTCGCCGACCTCATCCATCTGCTCGCAGAGCTGATCGACAACGCCACCTTCTTTTCCCCGCCCCAGTCTCTGGTCTCTGTGCACGGGAACCGAGTGGGCCGCGGTGTGGTCGTCGAGGTCGAGGATCAGGGCCTCGGAATCAGATTCGCCGAGCGCGAACGGCTCAACGAACTCCTCAGTGAGCCACCAGACTTCCAGCAGATGGCGCTGGCTGGACAGCGTCATCTCGGACTCTTCGTGGTCAGCCGACTGGCGAAGCGCCATGCCATTACCGTCAGTTTGCAGGACTCGGCCTATGGCGGTGTCAAAGCGATCATCTTGATTCCGACCGATCTGCTGGCGGTCGAGCCCGAAAACCACTCTGAAGAGCCGATTCTGATGCCGCGGACTCGCGCGCACCACGCATCGGAGGCAGTATCGCGCGGCCACGATGTTGCGCAGCTGCCTCCGTGGCCGGGGGAGGCGTACGAGGAGCTCGTCGGTGCCGACACTGCGCAGTCGGATTCGGTGGCGATCGAATGGCCGGCACCGACCGTGCACAGGGCAAACAATGGCGCGCATCTGCGTGCCCCGCTGCCCAAGCGGCGGAAACAAACCCACCTCGCACCACAACTTCAGCTGGAGGACGAGCCACCCAGTGCGGCCGAAGTGCCTTCGGTAGAAAGCCGACGCCCCGCCGACGAGATCCGCCGCGCGATGTCGTCTTTCCAACACGGCACGTTCCAAGCACGCAACTCCGCGCCACCTCCAACCGATCAGTAACGGATGGTCCAGAATAATGAACAACGACGTGACAATCCAGGGCAACAACACGCTGGATTGGATCCTCGACGGCTTGGTCGACCGCACGCCGGGTTCCGAGCACGCCTTGGTCCTTTCCGCCGACGGCCTGCCGCTCGCCCGCTCGCACACCCTCAGTCGTGAGGATGGCGAGCACCTGGCTGCGATGGCTTCCGCGCTGCACAGCCTGGCTCGTGGCGTAGGCAGTCGCTTCGACAAGGGCGCGCCCCGGCAGACCGTCGTCGAACTCGCCGCGGGCTATCTCCTGGTGACCGAGGCCGGACACGGTGCGTGTCTTGCTCTGCTCGCCGCGATCGAGGCCGATCTCGGTCTGATCGCCTATGAAATGAACGTCATCGTCGGGCAGGTCCGTGATCAATTGAGCGCCGCGCCACGCATCCCGTCACACACCATGCGCGTACACCCGACATCGTGAACGAGCGCGGTGGCCGAGACTGGGAGTTCGCGGACGACCCGGGCGCACTGGTTCGGCCGTTTGCCGTGACCCGTGGCAGAGCTGGTCGGGATCTGCACACGCTCGACATTCTCACGCTGGTCGTCGCGGTGCGATCCGAGAGCGACTTGACCGGCCTCGACCGGGAGTATGCCGAGATCGTTCGGCTGTCTCGCGGCAGACCGCTGTCCATCGCGGAGCTGGCGGCTCACCTGGACCTGCTGCTCGCGGCGGTAAAGGTACTGGTCAGCGACCTGATCCAATCCGGGCATGTCATCTTCCGATCACCGGCTCCGCCATCGAGTGGACCGGACCCGAAACTTCTCCAGGCGGTGCTCGATGGTATTCGCAGAATCTGATGTCGTCGCCCGATCCGAACTCAGCTTGCTCGATGCTGTCAAGATCCTGATCGCGGGCGGATTCGGTGTCGGCAAAACAACATTCGTCACAACGATCAGCGAGATCACTCCACTACGTACCGAGGAGCGGCTGTCTGCCCTCGGTGCCGTTGTCGACGATCTGACCGGCGTGGAAACCAAGACCACGACCACGGTGGCCTTGGATTTCGGCCGGGTCACGCTGAGTCAACACCTGGTGCTCTACCTGTTCGGAACACCAGGGCAGGACCGGTTCTGGTTCATGTGGAAGGAATTGTCGGTCGGTGCGCTGGGTGCGATCGTGCTGGCCGATACCCGACGTCTCGAAGACTCCTTCGGGGCGATCGACTACTTCGAGTCACGTGGTATCCCGTTCATCATCGCGGTCAACTGTTTCGATGGCGCCGATGTGTACAGCGATTTCGAAATCTGCGAAGCACTCGACATTTCGAGTGAGGTCGCCGTTGTGCTCTGCGATGTCCGCGATCGGGATTCAGCCAAGCAGGTCCTGATCCAGCTGATCGAACATCTCATGGCGCGATGATCTATATCGAATCCCTCTCGCGCGTAGTCGTGCAAGGCGCGTCGCCCTACGATTGTGAGTGCGGTGAGTGGCGGGTCGAGGGCGGCACTCGTCATCTCGATCTGTTCCAGTTGGCCTTACTGTCAGCGCTGCGCGAATTCTGCCGCGAACGTCTGACGGCCACAACGTGAACGCCACGCCGACAATGCTCCGTCGCGAAGCCCGCAGGCGACATGTCATCCTCGCCGCGAGCGAAGTCTTCGGTAATCGCGGCTATCACGGCACCAGCATGGATGAGGTCTCGGTGCGGGCCGGATTCACCAAACCCATGCTGTACGAACTGTTTTCGGGGAAACTCGAGCTCTACTTGACGGTCTTGCAATCGCATATCGACGCGCTGGTACGCGGCGTGCGGCATGCGTTGGCCTCGGGCGACAATCACCAGCGGGTACACGCCGCGGTGCAGGCCATCTTCGACTTCGCCGACGAGGACCCGGCCGGCCTTCGGCTGATTTTCGAATCGGGCGTCAGCAACGAACCATCGGTCGAATGGCGGGTCAGAAACGCGATCGCCGAGTGCGTGGGATGCATTTCCGATGCCGTCATCGACGATTCCGGGCTCGATCCGCACCGAGCGCGCCTACTGGCGGTCGGTCTGGTCGGTGCCAGTCAGATGGCCGCGCGCGAATGGCTGGACTCGGGTCGGCCGATCACGAAGCGAGCGGCGGTCGAGATCACGGTCGCGTTGTGCTGGGACGGACTGTCGAGGGTGCCGCTGCATTCGGATGACTGACGCACCGAGGCACCCGCGGCGCTCAGTTCGAGTCGCCGATCGCCAGGAGTCGCCGATGGTGAGCAGTGCCGTATCGGCACCGGCGCGTGCGCGCAACGGTGACATGAGCGCGATGTCGTTCATCATCGTCTGTGCCGCTTGAACCCGGATGCGAGCGCTGGCCGTATCCCAGTCCGGATGCACCGTGCTGATCAGATGCACCCATTCCGCGACGTATTCGTGCTGCACGTTCGATGACATTGCGCCGCTGATAGGTTTCCCGGTCGAAGTCCGGTGCGTATCTGTTGTGCCCGGGCACAACGGCTCGGCCTGTGCGTGAAGGGCGTGGACGGTTGGCGTCCTCATAGCATTCGACAGTCCAGTGAAGCCGGCTTCTGTGGCGAGTCAAGATATAGGTGGCCGATCTGCCCGCGACTCGCGGTAAACCCCGAGCGGAAGCGAATTCAGTAGTCGCCCAGACGGCGAAGGAACTCCGCGGCGATGTAGCGCATGCGCCCGGCGGTCGTGCGCACGTCGTAGCCGAGGAGTTGCGTCAAACCCTCATGCTTGGCCTGCAGCGTCGAATGGTGCATGCCGAGTTCGACTGCGGCACTGCGGAGGCTGGGCAAGTCGCAGAGCACCCGCAGTACCTCGGCAGAGCGGGAATCGAGGTGTGCGAGCGCTGTCGCGTCTTCGTGTGGCGAAGTTGGGTTGTGGGCATGGGCCAGGACGATCATCGCCCCGAGATCGGTGGCGTCGACGACGGGCGTCGAGGAGTTGGTGAGTCTGTAGGCGATGACCGCTCCATCCCACGATTCCGGAGCGTGGTCGGCACGTACCCACGTCCCCAAGCCGGCGGGTCCGGGAGGGTCGACCCGTCCTCTCATGTCCAGACTCGCTTGGAGGATTCCGTATCGAGTGGGAACGGCTGTCGAGATGCCCGACGGCGCGACACCCACGTCGGTGGCGATGAGCCTGATCCGAGTGTTCGGATCGATGTGAAGCCGGGCGAGCCCGGGTGCTCGTTCGTCGACCGAACGTGCCTGATCGATGATGAGGGCGAGCCCGGCGGCCCGGTCGCTCCACGCACCGAGGAGCCCGACCGCGAATGCGACCCGCTCGATGATCATCTCATCGTTGGCGTGGGTGGCGTCGTCGCGCTCGAGCCACACACTCCCACCCTCGATCGACCGCTCCGGCCGTCGCGGCCCCGCATTGTCGCTGAGAACACTCCGGCCGGTCGGGGTGAACCGCGAGATCCGCCCGTTGCACGTCGCGCCCGCCACGGTCCCGGCGAGGACAGCCGCACCGCGCAGCAGCACATCGAGTCCGACCCGGCTGGAGATGAGAGCATCGAAGTACCGGACGACTTCGAGGGGTTCGCCGACATCCGGGGACAGCTTTCCCACGAGTAGGTTCCTCCGTGCGTATGTGATCGAGCACATGCCATGTCAATCGTGCGTCGTGTTCTATCTGCTGATGATACGCGCGGGCTGCTGATGATACGCGCGGGATTCGAGTTCGCGGTCGAATTCGGTCGAGGCCGATATCGGTCGATGTTCCGGGCGATACAAACGAATTTTCTATTCTCGCATTCCGACGTGTCCGACAACACCCGCCAAACGTGGCAAGAATGGGACGATCTTTCCGCCGTTCGCGCGCTCGCCGTGCGGAATTGACAACCTGAATGTGGCCTTCCTACTATCCGAGGGAACGTTCTGATCGACATCGAGAATTCTCCACGGCATCCTTCCGGGCTGGACGTGAGGAATGGCCGCATGGTGTTGTCTCGAAGCTTTCGAGGGCAGATGCAATCGCAATAAATGAGCTGATGTTCGAACAAGCGGAAGAATTCTGCTCGCCCACGAGACGGCCGTGTCGCGGCGGAATGGCCATCGACGAATAATGCGGCCGGAAGTAGCTGTAGGCAGTGGTTCGACAGTGGGCCTGTACAGAAGGACGAGGAGTGCCTGATGAGGACAACATCGACGTTGTCTCGAGTGATTTCACGCCGATTGCGACAGTTGCCGGGCATGGCACTCTATTGCGCGATAAGGCTGGCGCCGATGGACCTGGGCGACCCGGCGTTCTTCGCCAGGATGATCGAACGAGATCGTGCGGCGGGACCGAAGCGGCCGTCGCGTCGGAGCCTGGCGAAACTAGACTTTCGGGAGGGTATCGAAGCGGGACTGCGTACGTTCCATGCCAGGCGTAAGGGCGCCCCGGAAACACCGCTACGTCTGCTCTACCTGCACGGCGGTGCCTTCATCATGGATCTGCAGACGATCCAATGGAACATCCCGATCGGCCTGCTCGAACGCGTCGACGTCGAGGTGGTGGCACCGATCTATCCGCTCGGCCCCGAAGCGGACTGGCAGGAGACCACCACCGCGATCCAGCGGCACTATCTCGCCCTCGCCGAAGCCCACGGTGCGGAGAACATCATCGTCTTCGGTGACTCCGCGGGCGCCTCGCTGACCCTGCTGCTCGCCCAGGCGCTACGCGATGCGGGACTGCCACAGCCGAAGGCGCTCCTCCTTTTTTCGCCTGCGCTCGACCTCACCGGCGAGGACCCCGGTCAGAAGGCCCTGGCCCGTCGCGATCCCATGCTGTCCCTGGGTTTGTTCGACGAAGTCGGGGCGCGGTGGCTCAAAGGCTTCCCTCCGCAAGACCCGCGGGTCAGCGCATTGTTCGCATCACATGACGACTTGCCTCCGATCCTGCTATTCAGTGGAGACCGCGAAATCCTGGACTCCGACGCACACCGGTTGAAGGCCGTCAATCCATCGGTCGATCACCGGCACTATCCAGGCATGGTGCACGTCTGGCCCAACTTCCCCATCCCCGAGGCTCGTCAGGCTCTCGATGAGGCAGCATCCTTCATCCGCCTGCACAGTGACACGTAGGTCGGCCTCGGACAGCCAGAAATCTCGTCGTTCACGAACAGATCGACTCTCAGAAAGACGAACTCACATGATCTCGATCGATCAGGAAATCGCCGATACTCTCGCGGAGTACGGCGCAGCCGACGCATGTGCTGCCGACCTGCTGTGCGACCGGCATCCGGGTGACGCCATTGCGTTCCGCATCGTCGAGCCCGACTGCCGGATCAGCGAGCTCACCTACGGCCAGCTTTCCGAGCGGTCCAGGCGATTCGCGACCGCCTTGGCTCGCCTCGGAGTGCGCCGCGGAGAAGCGGTCGGCGTCCTCATGAGCAAGTCGGCGGAACTGCCGGTCGTACTCCTCGCGATCTGGAGACTCGGAGCCGTACACGTTCCGCTGTTCACGGCCTTCGCCGGGTCTGCTGTCGCGACGCGACTCGGCGGCGCCGACGCGAAATTCGTTGTGGCCGATGCCGATCAGGCTGACAAGCTCGCGGCGAGCACCGGGCTGAGCGTGGTGCAAGTCGGTGGCCGTTCACCTGCCCGGACGAATTGGTATGCGTTCGAGGATTTGCTCGCCGCGATCGCGATCGGCGAAGACGACGAACCGGAGACTGTGAGCGTCGGCGCCGACGGCACGCTGGTGCTGTTGTACACCAGCGGCACGACCGGCGCACCGAAGGGTGTGCCGGTTCCCGTCCGTGCTCTCGCGTCGATGCAGCGCTATCTGATCGATGGGTTGGACGTGCGGGCGTCCGACGTGTATTGGAACGCAGCTGACCCCGGTTGGGCCTACGGACTCTACTTGGCCGTTCTCGCTCCGCTCGCGATGGGGCGGACCAGCATCCTGCTGCACGCCGGCTTCTCGGCGGAGCTCACTTGGCGAGTCCTCGACCAGTTGGAGGTCACCAACTTTGCGGCCGCGCCGACCATCTACCGCGCGATGCGGGCCGAGCCCAGCACTCCTGTTCGGCTGCGCTGCGCGTCCTCAGCAGGCGAGCCGCTGCCCGCGACAGTTGTCGACTGGTCGCGTCAGGCGCTCGGCGTCGAGGTCCGCGACCACTACGGCCAGACCGAGCTCAGCATGGTGATCGCGAATGCGTGGCGCGCGGAAATTCGCGAGCCCATCCTGGCTGGGTCTATGGGCCGAGCACTTCCCGGATGGTCGTGCGCGGTACTTGCCGACGACGCGGACGTCGTTGCGCCGATCGGCGCCATAGGTCGTCTCGCCCTCGACACGACCAGCCCCCTGATGTGGTTCCACGGATACAAGAACGCCCCCGACAAGACCGCCGAGCGATACAGCGCAGATGGCCGCTGGTACTTCACGGGCGACACCGCCAAGCAGGACGAGAGCGGGCGTGTGTTCTTCTCTGCTCGCGACGACGATGTGATCATCATGGCGGGCTACCGTATCGGCCCCGCTGATGTGGAGAATGCCTTGGTTACTCACGAGGCCGTCACGGAGGCCGCGGTCGTCGCCGCGCCGGACGAGCTCCGCGGCGAGGTGCTGGAGGCGTACGTCGTTCTGCGAGCCGGCGGGCACGGGTCGCCGGAGCTCGTCGCAGAACTCCAGCAACGAGTCAAACAACAGTTCGCCGCACATGCCTATCCCCGCAGGATCCACTTTGTGGATGACCTACCGAAGACTCCGAGCGGCAAACTCCAGCGTTACAAGCTTCGAGCCGATCGACGATAGGCTGGTCGCTGTGCGGGCTGGTCTCACGGTATCGCTCGATGCCCGAGATGCCCGTCGAGGCACTAGGTTCTGTCTCAATCTGGTGCATACCTCACAGGTGCTGCGGAAATGGGATGGAATGAGTAGTCGCAGATCCTGGTCGAACGTGCCACATCAGGTACTGCTTTCGACAATCCTCTCGGGCGAGAGCACGATGGTACTGTCGCCTTTCAGTGGATCTGGGGCGACCGTATCTGACCTGCCGTGCGAACAAACGGACTGTCTCCTGTCACGGATGAATCTGGCGGTGCTGGTGACGACGGTCCACACTTGCGGATGGATGGTGGGTGTAGCACCCCATTTGGCACCGAGGCGGAGTTCACGGCTGCTGTTCCCCACGTCTGGGACTTATTCTTCTCGGCCCGGCTCAGCGAAATGCAGCGGATACTCCCTGGCGTCCTGGCAAGCGCGTACAACGCAATCGAGGACACGGGGGGCGAGTCGCGGTGCCAGGCAAATGTTTCGCTTGCCCAGTTGCTTCATGCCACCTCTAACCTCCTGGGCTATGCAGGTCAGACGGACTTGGCATCCCTGGCGCTTCTCCGCGCGGATCAGTTCGCGGCTGAGAGCGGAGATAACCTGACTCGCGCTGCGATCAAAGGATCCCAGTCATGGCTGCTCGCTAAGAACAACATGTACGACGACGCGGTCGCCCATGCCGAACGAGCGGCTGCCGAAATCGAGCCCCGTTTGTCCACAGCTACACCTCGCCATGTCGCCCTCTGGGGAGAACTTCTCTGCTATGCCGCCTTCGCGGCCTCGCGATCAGGGGACTACCGCGAAGCGCAGAGGTACCTCCGTCTATGCGACGCAGCGGGAACTCAGCTGGAAGACGCCTATGCCGATAGGCCCGAGGTGTCCAACGTGTTCGGTCGCACCTCAGCCGCTAGTTTTGGTGTTATCAACGAGATAGGGGCCAGTCGGCCGCGTGAGGCTCTGAAACTCGCGGCTACTGTCAGGAGCGGCGGCCCCGGAATCCCGCCCACCCTCCAAAGTCGCAGGCTCATCAACGTTGCCCAAGCCCAGATCCACAGCCAAGACGATGCGGGAGCCGTTGGCACCCTGCGCGACGCTTGCGCGCTGGCACCGGAATTCGTTGGTCACATCCCGCTGGCACACACTCTGACCCATGAGCTACTGGCCCGTCGAGGTCGGCAACGGCTGGACGGGCTCGACGATGTGGTCAACTACCTCGGCGTATCGACTCAACCTCTAGGAATCCAACCTTGATTGTTAATCCTGACGCCTTTACTGTCTTGTGC
>NZ_JBHWZY010000123.1:0-11503 GCF_042727815.1 Nocardia sp. NPDC060220 | reverse complement strand
CGATCGAGGTGTTCAAGGGTTGCCAGAACCTGTTCCGCGACCACGACCTCAACAACTACGACGAGTCCAAGCTGGGCGGCAGCCAAGTCGACGCGGGTCCGCCGCTGCGGACCAAGTTCATCTCCGAGGCCACCCAGGCCAAGGACCTGCTCGGGCGCTATATCGACTCGCTCGAGGATCTGGTCTCCATGTTCAAGGCCGCGGGTGAGTCGTACACCGACACCGACAAGGGCTCCGGCGACAACATCGCCGCGCTCAAGGGCGATCTGAAGAATGTGAACTCCTCGCCGGGTGCCAAGGATATGAAGGGCGAGGTCTCCCAGGCCGGTGGTTACACGCCGGCCCACTGGGAAGTCGATGTCAAGGTGCGGCAGGGCACCGGCATGGAAATCAAGATGGAGAAGCACAACTACGACATCGAGACCGCGAACGTGCCCAAGCACGCGGGCACCGCGACGGCGGAATCGGTCGGTGTGCGGATACCCGTCCGCGCCGCGGACAACATGTCCTGGCGTGATATGTACGACCTCGGTCAGCGGCTGTCCTGGCAGGAGGTGGCCAACGACGCTCCGATCTGGGAGGCGATGGCCCATGCCGTGCACGGCGCCGCCTACAACCTCGAGCAGAAGCTCGGTGAGATCACCCGCGACCGGTGGGAGAGCCAGGGCGGTGACGCCGCGTTCGCCGCGATCTCCACGTTCGGCAAGTCGGCGATGACCGCGAGCGACTCCTTCACGATGATGCAGCAGAACCTCGAGTACACCGCGAACTGGTTGTACGCGACCAAGGTGTGTATGCCGATCGACAAAGAAGACAAGTGTGACGACGATCTGCAGGAGAACCGCGATCGGTACAAGCGCCACTACGTCGACGGTGTCGGGCAGACCGAGAAGCTCTTCCCTTCGGCCGCGGAGCCCGCGGCGCCGAAGGGGCCGGTGAAGCCGCCGGAGAACAATAACAACAATAATAACAACAACAATAATAATAATAATAACGGCAACAGTAATAACAACGGCAATAATAATGCCGGTGGTAACAACAACTCCGGTGGTAGCGGAAATTCCGGTGGCAGTGGTAATTCCGGGGGTGGGAGCCAACAGCAGGCGACGTCGCCGGCCGCGGTGGCTGCCCAGCAAGCGGCGCAGCAAGCTGCCCAGCAGGCGGCCGCGGAGCTGCAGCAGAACGGCACCAACGGTTCGCAGCAGAGCGCGAACGGTCAGACGGCGGGTTCCATCGGATCAACTGGATCCACCGGGTCGTCGGCGGGGTCGAGTGGGTCGGGATCGGGCGACATGTCCAGCATCCTGTCCTCGGTGATGTCGGCGGTGACGTCCGCGGTCTCCTCACTCACCCAGGCGCTGCCCTCGCTGGCCACCGCGTTGCAGCAGGTGTCCGCCGACACCAGCGGTACCGGCGCCACCTCGGGCCTGCCCGATTTCACCCAGCTGGGCAACCTGTTCGGGCAGTTCCCCGACCTGACCGAACTGCTGTCACAGTCGCCCGAGCTCAACCAGCTGATCGCGGACAACCCCGCCCTCTCGCCGCTGGCGGAGTTGCTCGGCATCGACACCGTGACGACGACCGTCGACGGGGCGGGAGTGCCGGAGGAGAGCGCCGAAACGGCTGCGGGCGAAGCATTCCCGCGCGCCTCGCTGCCCGACTTCTCCAACCTCTCGGGTCTGGGCGAGGTCGTCACCCCGCTCACCGGCTTGCTCGCCGAGTCGATGGCGACCGAAGCCCCCGCGCAGGTTGTGGAAGCACCGGTCGAATCCGTGGAAGTCGGCGCCGCCGGTTCGCTCGCGCACGCACGGCCGGAGGCGCAGGCGTGACGCGGAAGTGGGAGCTCACCGACATCGAATTCCGGGTGCTGTGGCAGCGATTCGTCGGCACCGATCTGCCGCGTCCGCTCACCTTCCAGACCAGGACTCGCCTGCACGAGGACTACGAGGAAGAGAAGTACCAGGTCTGGCAGCGTCTGCAACACACGGTCGATCCGACGCTTCGCTCGGTCTTCGACGTGCTGGAGCGGCCGGAAGTGTATGTGCGGCTGCGTGGTTGGAACGATCGTGCGCGAGACGACGCCGGCCAGTGGCTCAAGGCCAGGGCCGCACGAGCCGGCGCCAACGGGTACCTGGTCTACCAGCTCCCCGGTGAAACCCCCACGCACAGTGGTGGTTACACGGTGGTCGACATCGGTCCCCACGGCCTGGCCGACGCCATCGTCGACCTGATGCCGGCCACCGGTGCGGGCACGGGCGGGATGATCCCGCTCGTCACCGACGCGAGCGCCGGCGCCGGCGACGAGTACGGGCAGCGATCCTCGATGTTCTTCGAGGAAGCCGACACCTCGATCGTCGAGCGCAGCACCGAGTTCTTCAGCCGTTCCGCCGACCGCACCGGAACCATCAATATCCTGCAGAATCAGTCCATGTTCGGCTCGCGGGGGATGCATCGCGACATCCTGGTGTGGCGTGATCTTCCCGACGACGGGCGCTATGTCATCGAACTCCCCAGCGAGAATCCCATCGCCACCCCGATGTCGCGATCGGACCTGACCGAGAAGGTCAACACCTCCATCCAGCGCATGATGTCGCGCGTGGAATCACATTGGGAAGCAAGCGCATAGGGGCCGCGAGGTACCCACCGTTCACAGCGCTTTCATCTCGGGTTCGTTCCGTCGTGCGAGGCTGTTGCGCACGCGAAAGAGTTGTGGTGTGCTCAGAGCCACCACTCGTGGAGGGATGAGGGCGATGGGCACCTTCGAGTACGACGCCGACGATTTCCGGACCGCGGCCGGAAAATCGCGCAACGTCAGCACGCAACTCACCGGCATCATCAATACGCTGAACAGCTCGCTCAACGGCCGCGGAAACGTCTGGGGCAATGACAAACTCGGTCAGAGCTTCAACGACGGCCCCGGCGGCAACGACGGTTACGACTCGTCGTGGACCAACACCAGCGACAACGTCAAGACGATGGCGAAGTCCATGGGCGAGTTCGCCGACGGCCAGACCGAAAGCGCCGACTACATCGACAAGATGGAAAAGGGCAACCGCGACGGCTTGACGTAGCTGCGCAGTCGGTCAACTCGCGTCCGGGATACCGAGGCCGGGCAGATGCAGGCTGCTGTTTCCGGCACGCTCGACCCAGCCCTGGTAGCCCAGCGTCAGCGGGGAGTCGATGCCGAAGCCGTCGCGGAGTCCGGTGACGGTGATCGCGGCGAGCCGACGGTAGGCGTCGGTGTCGACCGGCCAGGGGAATTCGGCCCACCAGTTGTCGCAGTGGTCCTGGTCGGGTTGGCGCCAGCCGGCCCGGGTGATAGCTCGCCAGCCTGCGTCGTCGGGGCGGGATGCCGGGTCGAGCCAAGCGTTGCCGGGGAGTTCGGCCAGGACCGATTCGCTCGTCTTGCGAAATTGTGCGAAGCGGCGCGAACCGGATGGTGCCGCTTCGCCGATCACCAGAACGGTGGTGTCGGGGGCGGCGGCGAGCTCGTTTGCCAACCCACGGGCGAATTCTTCCCAGTCGGTCACAGTAGGCCCTGGTTGTCGAGTTGGAGGTTGCGGTCGTCTGCGGCGAGGCGGGTATTGGTGACCAGGTTCAGCCAGATCGACGCGGCGGAGAGGATGAGGACGACGGTCGTTTCGGCGCCTGCCCATCGAATTTGCGGGGTCGGTGCTGTGACCTGTGCGGTCGGTTCACCGAGGCGCTCGCTGATCGCCTGCGCGTAGTCGGCGAAAGCTGTTTTCACTGCGGGCTTTTCGCTCGCCTCGGCGTAGTCGGTGAGCTGCAGCTCGATGCGGGTTACATCGCCACTTTTGGCTTGGATGGTCCCGCTGTCGGGGCCGAATCCGGTGTCGAGCATGATTCGGCGCGGTCGGCTGGAGATGGTCTGCCAGCCGAATTGTTCGACAATCGAGGGGGCATCGTCGATGTTCCATGACCAGTCGAGGGCGGCCAGTCTGCCGGAGAGATCGGCGGCGTCGGCGGATGGCATCGTTCGCCATGTGGTCATTCGCTTGCCTTCCTGTTGTCTTGGAGCGCGAGGCCGGTCATGGGAGCCGCGAGTGCGCCATCCTCATCCCATTGACGTCGGAGTAACAGCCGGTGGTGTCTGTCGTAGTGGTGTTCTTCGCTGATCCGGCCGTCGGGGCGGTACCGGTACCAGGATCCGATGGGGCCGGTGGGGCTGTTGACACCTTCGTGGCTGACCTTCCCCCTGACTGATTCGGTATAGAGGCCGTCGGGATAGCCGTCGCGATAGTCCTGGATGTATGTGGGGGCGTGGACTCGTCCGGTGAAGGGGCGACCGTTGTGCTGGAGGGCACCGGATTCGGCGGCTGTGAGCGTGGGATCGTCGTGAGCCAGGTCGGGGTGTGTCTCGGCGGGGTAGGCGGTGAGCTCGCCGTTGTCGTCTCGGCGCTGTTGGCGGAGAGTCTTTCCGGAGTCGTCGGCGATTTCGCGGTGTTGTGGTGTGCCGTCCTGGTTCCAGGTGATTTGGAGACCGATGGGGTTTCCCCGGTGGTTGACCCAGGCGTGGTCGCGTGCGCCGTCCCAGTGCCAGGCGAATTCAGGCCCGTCGCGGTAGCCGTCGAGGTGCCATTCGATTTCTACTATGGGCCCGTCCGCGTAGTTGTAGCCGTATCCGACGGCTTGGCCGGTGAATGGTCGGCCGTGGTAGGTGTTGAGGCCGTCGTGGTTCTTGTCGTAGACGAGTCCGGGGTCTTTGTGGTTGACGGCGCTCGGGAGAAGGGGTTTGGCAAGGGCTGCGGCGTCGAAGTCTTCGACGAGAACTCCGGCGGAGTCCCAGCGTTTACGGTGTTGGAGATAGCCGCTCGTGTCGTAGCTGTCTTCTTGGATGAGCGTGCCGTCGGGGGACCAGTAGCGCCAGTCGTCGTACTTGAATCCGCGCCTGTACCAGCCTGAGTGCCGCCGTGTTCCGTCCGGATACCAGGCGGTGCAGCTTTGTTCGCGGTAGCCGTTCTCGTAGGAAGTGTTGTCGATTTCGGTGAAGTCGGGCAGGTATTCGACTGTTTCACCGGTGAATGGTTCGCTGCGGTAGTAGACCCGTCCATCCACCGTGGTCAGTTCGGGGTCATTGATGTCGATGAACAGCGACACGCGACGTTCCTTCCCGCTCGTTCGCTTCTCAGAAATAGGACAGGAACGCCGCGTCGAAATCGGGGTCGCGGGTGTCGAAGTTCTGGGGGACGTAGTCCTGGGCGCGGACGTGCTCTACGAACTCGGTGGGCAGGACGAGGGCCTGCTCGGCGAGGTACTTCAGCGAGTCCTCGCGCCAGATCCAGACGCCGTCGGAGTACAGGGAGGGGCCGCCCTCGATGTCGGCGTCTCTGATGAACAGGTCGGGGGATTCGCCCATGACGTCGAAGATCGCGCGAACCTTGCGCATGTAGTTCAGAATCCGGTCGCGGTCGCCCTCGACGGTACCGGTGGGCGCGTCGAAGACCGAGGGCAGCTCGTCGTGCCCGCGCTCGTACATCTCGCGGTACATGGCCACCGGCTTCAATTCCATTGCGTGCGTCCCGTTCTCGATATCATGGAGTCTGTGTCCGGCTCGGCGTGCTCGTCGGCTCGGGGCGCCCCGTCGTGCCAGCGCTTCGGCGTGCCCCGACCCCGATCCTTCGCCCGCACCGGCTGGTCGTCAAGTCGCCCGCACGGGGTTCGTTCCGGCTGCCTGGCGTTCATTCTGTCGTCACCACGGATTCGTCGGTAGCTGTCACTCTGTTGCGCAGGCGAACGAGTTGTGGTGTGCTCGACCGGGCATCACTATTGAGGGATGAGGGGCGATGGCGACGTTCACGGACTCGAGTTGGTGACGTAGCGCTCCATGATAGATCTCCCATCTGGGCTGCATTGGCTCTCGATTCTTGCCGGCATGGAGTGGCCGGAGGGCAATGAAGACGAGATGTGGGCCATGGCCGAGGACTGGCGCACGGCCGCAGATGGTCTTCGTGGCCTGGTAGACGACGTCGACGCCGCCAAAGATGCTGCGTTCAAGGCATATCCGCAGGGCGACGGCGTCGAGGACATGCTCAAGGCCTTCGAGGGGATGGCCCGCGGCGACCAGTCGGTGACCAAGCTGGGCGAACTGTTCGACATCCTCGGCGACTCGGTGTATCAGACCGGCACCGAGATCGAATACACCAAGATCATGTTCCTGTCCTCGCTGGGCTTGCTGGCGCTGGAAATCGCTGCGGCGTGGATCTTTCCGCCGACAGCGCCCGCGGTGGAGGCCGCCGCGATCGGCGTGACCCGCGTGGTGGCGCGGGGAATCTTCGGGCGCGTGCTGGCCGCGATCCTGCGACACGGCGCGAAGGCCGTGATCACCCGGGTCCTGAAGTTCATCGGCCAGCACGTCGCGATCGACACGGCGCTGGGCACCCTGCAGGAACTCGGCGTCCAGCAGTGGCAGGTGGATCAGGGCCACCGCAAGGAGGTCGACTGGAACCAGGTCAAGGCGGCCGCGGTCTCCTCCGCCGCCGGTGGTCTGGCGGCCGGGCCGTTCGGCCACTTCCTCGGCAAGCGGCTCGGCGACGGGATGTCGCCCTGGCTCAAGGGTGCGATCACCGGCACCGGTGCCGGCCTGGTCGGCGCGGGCGGCGGCATGCTCGGCCAATTCGGGTACGAGGGCATGACCCAGGGGTGGGATCAGGCCTGGAACAACCTGAAGACCGCGGCGTCCGACCCGCTCATGTGGAGTGCGGGTGCCACCAACGGCGGGCTTTCGGGGCTGAACAAGGCCGGGGCGAATTCCGCGTGGTCGGCGATGAAGCCCGGGTTGTTCGAGCGCCCCAGCTTCAGCTCGCAGGTTCGCGATGCCATGCCCGGCCACGACCTCGGAACGTTCGGGCAGAACGACGGTGCGGGCGGCGACGGGTCGTCCAACCGTCCCGGCGGCGAGGGCGAGAACCGGGCCGGAGCCGACGACGAGGCGACCGGTGCCGGTGGTGACGACGGCGTGCGCGCGGGTGCGGGCGACGACACCATGGGCGACCAGGGCTCGGGTGAGTCGCGGGCCGGCGCGGGTGACGACGGCCAGTCGATGCGCCCCGCCGGTAGCACGCAGTCGCCCGAAGGCGAAGCCCAAGGGCCGACGAATTCCGAAGAGGGACGGGCGAATCAGCAGTCCGGCGACGACGGACAGTCCTCGGCAGAGGGCGGCGCGGGCGCTGGGCGACAGGATTCCAAGCCCGAGGTGCAGGGCGGTGAATCGCAGGCGGGCGACGGCGGTCGTCAGGACGGCAGCGGCCGTGCCGAAGGGGAAAGCCCTGCGGCACAGTCGGATTCCGGGCAGGACAAGTCCCGGGCGGGCGAGGCCGACCAGGCCGACGGCGCGAGCGTCGGCGAGGGCACGCGCACCGACGCGCAGTCGAGTGGTCAGCCGGTGACGCAGGTCAACGATTCTCCGGCGACCAACCGGGACACCGCGACGCAGGCCGGGGCGCCGGTCGGCGCGGGTATGACAGGTGCCGGGCCCGCGGCGACGGCGGGGCCCTCGCCTGCCGCGACCGGTCAGGCGCCGGTCACCAATCAGGCCGCGACGCCGACGACCGGTCAGCCCGCCGCGAGCCCCGCTCAATCGCCCACTGCGCCAACGCAGTCGACGCCGCAGCAGTCCACGCCGGGCCAGCAGGCGCCCGCGCAGGGTTCGCAGCCGGCGGCCCGCCCCGGCGCTCCGGAAGTCCGCGCGGGGCTGACCGACGGTGTGCAGCCCGGATCCGACATTCGTTCCGGCGCACCGGAAGTCAGAACCGACAACCCGACTGTCGATGAGTCGAGGGTGGCGGACCCGCAGGGCACCGCCGAAGATCCCGGTGCGACGAGTCGACCCGATGGTGAGAGTCGCGCGGGTGTCGGTGAACAGCGCGGCGCCGGTGTGGCAGAGACGCCGCTGCAGGGGTTGCAGGCCGCGCCGGGCGAAGCGCCGCCGACCCGCGCGGGCGAGCCCGAGGCAATCGCCGACCGGACTCGTGCCGGGGATTCCGAGGTTCGGCCGGAGTCCGACCCGCTGGCCGATATTCCGCCGGTGGTGCCTATCGTCGGTGCGGATCCGGGCGCGAGCCCGGCCCGGCCGGGCCCGGAGACAGGTCGTCCCGGGCGACCGGGCGCCGACGACACCGCCTCGCCGAGGGACCGCGCCGACTCCGGCGATGATCGCAGGCAACCGCAGCCAGACGACAACGACAGCGGCCCCGTCTACGACACCCAGCTGCCCAATGGCCAAGGCGTCGTGCACCATCCGACCGGCACGGCCATCGGTGAGGACGCCCGCACGCACCGGGTGAGCGAGAACGTCCGCAACGACGGCTCCCACGACGTGGTCGTGCACGGGCGGCGCGACGGTTCGGTGACGCCGAGCAACGGGGACCCGGTCCACCCGCGCGACATCGTCGACGCGATCCGCAGCAACCCGAATTACGTTCCAGGAACGCCGATCCGGCTGCTTTCCTGCCACGCGGGCAACAGCAAGGGCTGGGCGCAGTACATCGCCGACCAGCTCGGCGTCGACGTCACCGCGCCGACCGATCGCGTCGGTGTGCGGCGCGAGCCGGGCTCGGACCCGGTGATCGATCGCGGTGGCAAGTGGCGCACGTTCAGCCCCGAGTCCGCGACGACACCGAGCGATACACCTTCGCCCAGAACGGATTCCGATCCGTCCGATCCTCGCGATCGTGACACTCTCGACGGCGACGGCCCACCACTGGATCGCGACCTCGTCGACTTCATGAGCGACCAGGACCCGCCGACCCGCCCGACCGCGATGTCGTTCCTCCAACCCGAACCCGGGACCGTCAACGCACCGTTCAGCCGAACGCCCGGTGTCGACGCGCATCTGCTGGGCGTGCTGGATCCGAACGACCCGATGGTGCAGACCGCGGGCGACCCACCCCGGATCACCCATGTCGGCGGGGAGCCGATCGACGAGTTCTCCCACCGGCTCAGCGAGGAGCGTGGCCAGGCGTTCGTCGACGCGTCCACGCCGGACGCGGCCCTGGTCGCCGACTACGAGCAGCACAAGGCCCAGCAGCAGGCGCTGGAAACCGCGAAGTCCGACAAGGGCCGGGCGGTGCGCGATGCCGCGATGGCCCTCAAGGACGCCCGGGCAGCACACACCCGCGCGGTCGAGGCCGCCGCGGACGCACGCAACCGTGGCGTCGCGGACGCCGACGCGCTCGACCGCGCCGCGGAGGACGCCGCGGACGGGGTGCAGCGCGCGGAAGCAGGCGTCGCGGACGCCAAGCAGCAGGCCGCGGCGGCCAAGACCGCCCTCGACAACTTCCTGGCCGCCGACGCGGCCGAAGCCGAGGCAGGCAATTCGCCCGCCAAGCGCTTGGAGAAGGCCGAAGCCGAGCGGCTGCCCGGCAAGCGGCGTGGCCACGTCACATCCATCACCATCGACCGCCTGACCGGTCGCGTGTACGAGGCCGCCAACGGCACCTCCGAGCAGCGCATCCACCCCAGCGAGCTGCACCCGACGCTGCACGACAACGTCGCCCGCTACCAGGACCCCACCGACGCTTACCACAACGGGCGCGACCCGGCCCATTTCCCGCACACGGACAACCCGCTGGGCCACGCCGAAGTGCGCGGCACCAACGCCGCGCTGCACGACCGGGAACTGCTCAACCAGCAGCGTGGGCCGGACGACCAGCTGCCGACCGATTTCGACGGCCTGGCTTCCATTCTCAACTCGCCGTTCGTCCCCAGTCGTGGCGTCGAAGCGCCCTGCTGCGCCAACTGCACCCGGGTGGTGCAGGGCACCGAGAGCACCGCGGGCCACATCATCGACGAAGGGGCACCCCGGGTCGACCCGCTGCGGCACGCCGATCTCGAACAGGCGGCCAGGGACGGCAATCCCATCGAACCCCGCTTGGTCTCACCCGAATATCCGGAGACCGACTTCATGGGCGACGACGATGATGTCGCCGGTCCGGATCGCGGGTCCGATGATTCGGTGCCGCCGGGGATGTTCCGTGGGGAAGATGGGCTGTTGCACCGGCCCGGGGATCGAACAGACAGTTATCGGGATCCGGATGGGACCTGGCATCACGTCGATGACCCGGCGGACACCAAGCGCAATGTGAAGTTCGGGTTGTACGGTCCCGATGGTTCGTTCATCAAGGACCACCTGAGTAGCGCCGACTACCTGTACGACGCGATGAAGGGCGATTCGGACTCGCACGAGATGCGCGATCCGGACCGGGCGGCCGAGCTGGAAGCCGCGTCGGAGCGGCGCCTCGAACTGCAAACCGAACGTGACGGCGTTCGGACCGAGCTCAAAAAGCTCATGGCCGAGTTCGAGATCAAAGAGGCGAAAGAGCTCGCTCCCAAGCGTCTTTCCGAAGCGATCCAGAATCTGCGCCAGGAAATCCGGTCCGATGCCACCCTGAGCCCGGACGAACGGACCGCCAGACTCGAGCTGCTCGGCGATCTGGAAGACACCGCCACCGACTACAACGACCTCGGTCGCGAGATGATCGAGGTGTCCAAGACGCTCGGCGAGGTAGCCGGAATCGACTTCGCGCTCGATCCGGACGCCCGCCCGCGGGCCGTGCTGCTGACGCCGTTCGAAGGGGCATTCGACGGCGCCGGTGTGGTCGACATCGCTGCCTACGTCCCGCGCGCCGACGCGGACTCGGCGCCGACCCTGGTCGTCGTGGAGGCCAAGGGCGTCGGCTCGGTCCTGGGCGGCTCCAAAATCGCGCAGGCGGAACAGGGTTCGCCGGAATACCTGCGGCGCACTTTGGACATGGATCGCAATCTCGCGCAGATCCTCAACGAGACTCCCGACCAGATGGTGGCCCGGGGCATCGACCCCGACAGCGCCGAGGGCCGCGCGCTGACCGACGCCGTCGCCGACCTGCGGCAAGCGATGGAAGACGGCACCCTGCAGGTCGAGTACCGGCTGGTACATACTGCCGCCGACGGAACGATCACCGTCACCGAGCTGCTGCTCCAGCGCGACGGCGTGAATGTGCTCGCCGATGTTCCGTTGCCGTTCGGCGCCGATCCGAATGCGCTCGACCGTGGCGATGACTCGCGCGACGACGACATCGATTTCATGGATGACGACGACCTGCCGCCCAGCGATACACCGGATACACGGGACAGCGATCCGCCTGAGCTGGCCCCCGCGATGTCGAAGGTCCAACCGGTGCCCGCCGTCGGCGAAGAGCTGGGGTCGAGCGATGTGCCCGCCGCGAAGGCGCACCTGCTCGGCGAGCTGACCGGCGACATAGTCCGGGATGCCGACGGTTACATCACCAAGGTCGACGGTGAGTACGTCGACGAACTCGTGCGCCGGGTGGCTGCCGAGCGGTTGCCTTTGTACGCGGCGGTCAGCGAAACGGCGGACCGGCAGAAGGCTGCCGATATCGCGGCGACCAAGCCGGAAAAGGCCCGTCTCGCTGATGAATTGGACGCCGCCAAGCGTGCGCGAGGCATCGCGAATCGCAATCTGAAAGGTGCGGCGCCCGAGGATCTC
>NZ_JBHWZY010000122.1:0-11511 GCF_042727815.1 Nocardia sp. NPDC060220 | reverse complement strand
GGCCCGAGCACACGGACATCAAGACTCATGAGCTCGGGCCCCGTTGGTTGGTACGAAAATCAGAAACTGCTCACGGAGCGTCCGGCCGACTTCAGGTCGTTGCAGGCCTCGGTCACGCGCGCGGCCATCGAGGTCTCGGCCTTCTTCAGGTAGCTGCGCGGATCGTAGACCTTCTTGTTGCCGACCTCGCCGTCGATCTTCAGCACACCGTCGTAGTTGGCGAGCATGTGACCGGCGACCGGGCGGGTGAAGGCGTACTGGGTGTCGGTGTCGACGTTCATCTTCACCACGCCGTAGCGCAGCGAGTCCTCGATCTCGGACTTCAGCGAGCCCGAACCACCGTGGAACACGAAGTCGAACGGCTGCGCACCGGACTCGAGGCCCAGCTTCTCGGCCGCGACGCGCTGCCCCTCGGCCAGCACCTCGGGCTTGAGCACCACGTTGCCCGGCTTGTACACACCGTGCACGTTGCCGAAGGTGGCGGCCAGCAGGTACTGCCCGTTCTCGCCCGCGCCGAGCGCGGCGATGGTCTTCTCGAAGTCCTCGGGCGAGGTGTAGAGCTTGTCGTTGATCTCGGCCTCGACGCCGTCTTCCTCGCCGCCGACCACACCGATCTCGACCTCGAGGATGATGTTGGCCGACTTACAGGCCTTCAGCAGCTCCTGGGCGATCTCGAGGTTCTCGTCGATCGGGATGGCCGAGCCGTCCCACATGTGCGACTGGAACAGCGGGTTCAGACCGGCGTTCACGCGGTCCTGCGAGATCGCGATCAGCGGACGCACATAGGTGTCCAGCTTGTCCTTGGGGCAGTGGTCGGTGTGCAGCGCGATCGTCACGTCGTACTTCGCGGCGACGATGTGCGCGAACTCGGCCAGTGCCACCGCGCCGGTGACCATGTCCTTCACGCCCAGACCGGAGCCGAACTCGGCACCACCGGTGGAGAACTGGATGATGCCGTCACTGCCCGCGTCGGCGAAGCCCTTGATGGCGGCGTTGATCGTCTCCGACGACGTGCAGTTGATAGCCGGGAACGCGAACGAGTGCGCCTTGGCCCGGCCGAGCATCTCGGCGTAGACCTCCGGGGTCGCGATAGGCACAGCAGTGACCTCCGTCTTGTGGGGAGCAAAAACCAATTCTGTCAGGCCACACCCTAAATTAGGAAGGCGAACGCGAGATCACCCGGTGGGCTGAGGTTCACCCGCAGGGCACTCATGTCACAGATCGGACCGGTACTGTGGGGGCCGTGACTTTGCTGGCGGTATCCGATGCGGTGACGACCAACCTTGCGTTGACCCAGTTGCTGGACCCGATGTATCTACTCCAGGAGACCTGGCTCGCGAACGCGGTGCTGCCCGCCATCCTGGCGATTGTCTTCATCGAGACCGGTTTGCTGTTCCCGTTGCTGCCAGGTGACTCGCTGCTGTTCACCGGCGGCATGCTCGCCGCGCAACCGGGCTCGACCCTCTCGATCTGGGTCCTCGTGCCGTTGGTGATTCTCACAGCCTTCCTCGGCGACCAGTGTGCGTATTGGATCGGCCGAAAGATCGGTCCGGCCATCTTCAAGAAGGAAGACAGCCGCTTCTTCAAGAAGCACTACGTCACCGAGACGCACGAGTTCTTCGAGAAGCACGGCCCCAAGACCATCATCCTGGCCAGGTTCGTGCCGATCGTGCGTACGTTCATGCCGGTGCTGGCCGGTGTGTCGCAGATGAGCTACCGCAAGTACGTGGCGTTCGACATCGTCGGCGCGGTCCTGTGGGGTGGCGGCGTCACGATCCTCGGCTACTTCCTCGGCAATGTGCCGTTCATCCGCGACCACATCGAGGGAATCTTCCTGCTGATCGTGTTCGTCTCGATCCTGCCCGCGATCATCACGGTCGGTAAGAAGGTGCTCGAGCGCCGCAACGCACCGGGCGCGTCGGCGCAGAGCGGCGAGCTGGCTGCTTCGACGAACGAGACGCACTGATCCCTGTGACCGCAGTACCGTCGACCCTCGCTATGGGCAGCTTCGATCCGCTGATCTCAGCAGGCCCCGCTGTGGTCTGCACGGTGGTGCTAGTTTTCGTCTTTCTCGAATGCGCGTTCATCATCGGGCTGTTCCTGCCCGGTGATTCCATGCTGATCACCGCGGGCATCGTGCTCGCCTCGCACGCCAATGGCGAAGCTCAGGTCTGGGCGTTGTCGGTGGGCACCATGCTCGCCGCGATCGCGGGCAATCAGGTGGGTTATGTCGTCGGGGCGCGAACCGGGCACCGCCTGGTCGCGCGCAAGAACGGCCGATATATCAACACCAAGAATCTGGCCAAGGTCACCGATCTGCTCGAACGGCACGGGTTCCTCGCGGTACTGGTGGCCCGCTGGATTCCGTGGGTGCGCACGCTGTGCCCGATGGTGGCGGGTGCGGCCGGGATGGATCATCGGCGCTACACCGTCGCCAGCACGCTCGGCGCGGTTATCTGGGCGCCGGTGCTGTTGTTGATCGGGTACTACGCGGGCGAGTTCCTCGAACAGGTTCCGTGGCTGATGCCCGCGGTGATCGGCACGCTGGTCGTCGGTCTGATCGTCGGCACCGTCCTCGGTATCCGGCACTATCGCCAGGAGATGGCGCGGCCGGTCGAGGATTACGACCTCGAGCCGAGCGTCGCGGTCGAGTCCGAGCGCTGAGCTACAGCCCGGCCGCGGTGACCTGGTAGGCCGCTTCCATCAACATCCAGCCGGCCAGCTGCACGGACAGGTCGCGTTCGGGCACCGCCGAGGCCGTCACCGAACCGCCCGCGGTGAATTTGCCCGCGCCGGCGGTGCCGCCCGGCAGCCTGGCCGGCTTGCTCCAGTCGAATCCGAACAGCGGCTCGCCTTCGAACTCGAGCCGATTGGCCCAGGCGGCGGTGGCCGAGGCTTTGACGATGGCCGCGGCGGTGCGCCGATCGGTTTCGGCCTGCTTGCCCTCGCCGGGCAACATCAGGGCGACCACCGCGAGGTAGCGCGCCAATACGCCGTTGAACAGCCCACCGTCACCGCCGCCGCCACCATTGATCACCAGGCGGGTGGTCATGTGTTCTTCCACCGCGGCCAGCAAGCCGCTGACTCGTTCGATGTGACGTTCGTCGTCGTCGGTGTGCACGGCCAGCTCGGTTTCCAGACCGAGCACGACTCCCTGGCAGTAGCTGAACACCGGGCGTTCGACCTCGCCCGAGGGTAGGTGGATCCCGTCGAGGATCAGGCCGGATTCGGGGTCGCGGAGGGTGGCGTCGAGCCAGTCGGCCATCTCTCGGGCGCGCTCCACCCGGCCGAGGCGTAAGAGCGCGATGCCCGCCGGGCCGTTGGCGGGGGCGTTGAAGAAGTCCGATTTGATCCGCCACGGAATACCGCCGCCGACCTCCGGTTCCCAGGCGCCGTAGAGCTTCTGTTCGAGGGCGAGCAGGCCGCTGCGCGCCGAGGTGAGTTCCTGGGTACGCTCGGCGCGTTCCAGGGCAATGGCCAGCCAGGCCATGTCGTCGTAGTAGCGATTGGTCCAGCCGGTGATGTTGCGTAGCCGGATGCCGCGGGCGATCGCGCCGATGCGCCTGCGGCGGGCGGGGGTGGGGACACGATTGGCGGCGTCGACCGCGACGTCGAGCAGGTGGGCCTGCCACCAGTAGTGCCAGCCCGCGAACGCTCGTTCGCGACGAGTCGCCGGCCAGCCGACAACACCCAATTCCGTTCCGGGACAACCCCACAGCGTCCGCAGATGCCGCGAGACGATCGCGGACTCGGCCATGTCGGCACGCTCGGACCACAGCGCCGGGGTGGGCACGGATCCGGCGCGATCAGAGGGCTGGGGGCGCCGGCCGCTGCGCGAGGTCATGGCTCCATGGTGCCAGGTGGTACCGACATTCCGTGCCCATTCCGTTACCAGGCCGCAGACAGGTCGGCGTGTTGACGGATCCAGGCGTGCATGGCGATGCCCGCGGCGACACCGGCGTTGATGCTGCGGGTCGAGCCGAACTGGGCGATCGAAACGGTCAGGGCCGCTGCGTTTTTCGCGTCGTCGCTGACGCCGGGACCCTCCTGGCCGAACAGCAGCAGGCACTCGCGTGGCAGTTCGGCGGTCTCGAGCGGGACCGCGCCGGGCACATTGTCGACGGCAACCACCGTCAAGCCCTCACGCGCGGCGAACTCACGCAGTTCGGCGAGGTCGCTGTGATGGACGAGGTGCTGGTAGCGGTCGGTGACCATGGCACCACGCCGGTTCCAGCGCCGTCTGCCGACGATGTGCACCGCGGCGGCGGCGAAGGCGTTGGCGGTACGAACGACGGTGCCGATGTTGGCGTCGTGGCCGAAGTTCTCGATGGCCACATGGAAGGGGAAACGGCGGGCGTCGATGTCGGCGACGATCGCCTCGCGGGTCCAGTAGCGGTAGGTGTCGACGACGTTGCGGCGGTCGCCCTCGGCCAGCAGAACAGGGTCATAGCGCGCGTCGGTGGGGACGGGGGTGTCGTATTCCTGCTCCCACGGACCGAGGCCGTGCGGGTGCTCGCCCCACTCGGTCGGGCCCGCGACCTCTGCTTCATTCACCCGGCAATGCTAGGCGGGGCCTCGCTACGACGAGGAATCGGCCATCGCGCCGACGATCATCAGCACCAGGGCGACGCCGAAGATCAGGACGGTGAAGGCCAGCAAGCACGTACCGACGATGCCGAGGATGTAGCCGGCGTACACCTGCGTGCGACCACCGATCTGCCCACCGGAGCCATCGATTTCAGCGAGCACGCCGCGACCCTTGAGCCAGGCGAACGGAGCGCACAACCCACACAGCGACATGCCGAGCACGCCGAGGACGAGGACCGTGGTGGCCTGCGGATGCTCGGGCGGCGGGCCGTAGTAGCCCTGGGGATAGCCCTGCGGGTAGCCCTGGGGCCCGTTGTCCGGGTAACTCATGACCGAAGCGTAATCGCGACCGCCCCGAATCGCCGTTTATCCTGGAGGGACAGAGTCTTTTCGGTGGTGAGCGTGATGGATCATGCGCGAGTTTCGCGGGCGCTGATCGGCGTCGTGGCGGGGTATCTGATCGCGCTCGCGGTGTGGTTGGGGTGGTTGGCTCCGCACGCGCCGCCGGGCACCGCACCGTTTCAGGTGATGATCATGGTCGGGCTGTTCGGTTCGGCGTGCGGGATCGCGATGACGTGGGCTTCGATGCCGACGCGGGCGGATCGGCGATTGCTCAGGCACGGGCTCGAGGGGTGGGCGCGCATCGACGGGGTGCACCCGTTGAGCCGGACCGATCACGCGAGTGAGCTCACCGAGTTCGAGGTAGAGCTCACGGTGCCCGGGTCCGAGAGCTACCACGGGACGATCGTGGTGGACGTGATGCCGGTGCACAAGCCCAGAATGGTTGTCGGACAGACAGTTCCGATTCGGGTGGACCCGCAGGACCGGGATCGGATCATCCTGGCGCTGTGAGCGGGGCGTGTCCGTTCGTCCGCGCGGGGTCGACAGCGGGCTCCGGGTTGTTCGACGGCGCGGGTGACGGGAGACCGACGATCGGGCGACCGCGGCGGAGGGTGCGCTGCCAGCGCAGGGGGTCGAAGACGGCCGGGTCGGTCTCCTCGATGAACGAGCGGATCAGTGCGACGAAGCGGTCGGGGTCGAAATGATGCGGGAAATGACCTGCGCCCGCGAAGATTTCGATGCGACTGCCCGGGAAGGCACGGTGCGCGCGATCCGCGTGACCCGACGGGATGACGGTGTCGCGGGTGCCGCCGACGACCAGCGTGGGCAGGTGGGCGGCGAGATAGCCGCGGTCGAGCATGGTGATCGTCTGGCCGCGGCGGTCGGCGGCCGCGCGGATGGTGCGCAGGAAGGCGTTGCGAGCGCCGGAGTCGGAGAGGTGGCCGTAGAGGCGGAGCACGTATTCGGCGTCGGGACCGAGGCCGAGGCCACCCAGTGCGGTGACGATCGGCACCGCGGCCGTCACCGCGGTGCGGACCGGCCAGCTGGTGATCGCCATCAGCGCCGGGCCTGCGCCTGCCAGTGTCGCGAGCCGGAACGCGGGGTGCACCCCCGCACCCATTCCCGCCGGGCACACCAGTGCGATCCGCTCCACCTTCTCGGGAAACTGGTAGGCGAACTGCATCGCGACACCGCCGCCGAGCGAGTGCCCGACGACGGTGATCCGCTCGATGCCGAGGATGCTGAGCAGATCGCGCATGCCGTTGGCGTAGGCCGCCACGGCGTAGTCGCCGCGCGGTTTGTCCGATTCGCCGTGGCCCAGCAGGTCAGGTGCGATCACGGTGTAGTGCTCGGCGAGCGCGTCGAAGACCGGCGCCCACGTCCCCGAGCTGTCGGTGATGCCGTGGATGAGCAGCAGCGGCGGACCGGTTCCGGCCATCCGGAACGCCCGGCGATACCCGTGCACCTCGATGAACTGCGCTTCCCCACTCATCTAGGAAGCGTGCGCGCGAGGTGTTGCGGCCCGGCGACACCTGAGTTAGCGCCGTGTGACACCGAGTATCACGAACTCGCCGGCGAGCGGGAACGCGAGACGCTACCGGTGCGAGATCCTACGTTCGGCCCCGATCACGGGGAGGCGGGACAGTGAGCAGGTATTGCGCGCAGGCGTAGGTCGCCAGGATGACGCCCTCGGCGATCCGGCGGGTGCGGTCGTCGCGGGCGAAGAGGCGGCGCACGACGATCAGCGCATCCGAGATCGTGAACAGCAGGGCCCCGACGCCGTAGCGACTGCGCGGGTCGGAGTTCGGAATGTTCAGGCCCGCGATGTTTTTCGCATCCGGGGCAAGAGCCGGGTCCGAAGCGAGGGTCGCGGCCGTTCCCAATGTCGCACCGTAGGCGGTGAGCGGCAGAACGAGGTTCGGGGCTTTGGCGCGCAGCAAGCCCGCCGCGCCGACCCAGGCCACCACGCGCGGGAGGGCGATCTCGGGGCGCGGCCGGGCACCGCGCTTCCACCACAGCAGGGAGTAGCCGGTTTGCATGACCGCGAACGACGACGCGCCCGCGATGAGGCGGCGGTCGTCGTCGGGGTCGAGCAGCAGCACATCGCCGACCGTCGCGGCGGCCAGCGAGCCGAGCAGCAGCCGGCGTTCGGCCGGATCGAGATCGACGCCGCCGGCCACCGTGTCGGCGGCGAGCAGCGGCATCAGCAGTGGCTTGGCGACCCATTGCAGGCGGTCGCGGCCGGTGACGGCACCGAACACGGTGACCGCCGCCGCCCCCAGATAAGCGGCGCGCAGCCCTCGCATGTCAGAAGCTCGGTTCCTTCGGGGCGGGCGGCAGCGTCACTACCTGGCCCGCGTAACTCAGACCCGCGCCGAAGCCGAGCAGCAGCGCGAGCTGACCGCCCTTCGCCTTGCCCGTGACCAGCATTTCCTCGATCGCCAGTGGCACGGAGGCGGCGGAGGTGTTGCCGGTGTTCTCGATGTCGTTGGCGATCGGGACACTCTCGGCCAGGCCGAGGTTCTTCTTCATCAGCTCGTTGATCCGGGCGTTGGCCTGGTGCGGGACGAACACCTCGATGTCTTCCTTGGCCACGCCGGAGGTCTCGAGCGCCGCGGAGAGCGCGCGCGGCAACGTGACCGCGGCCCACCGGAAGACCTTGGGGCCCTCCATGTGCAGCGACATCCGGCCGACGGCCTCGACCGCCGGATCGGTGCCCTGCAGGGCCTGCGCCTTGTTCATGTACTCCAGGAAATCGACGTCCTGGGCGATCGCTTCGGCATTCTCACCGTCGCTGCCCCAGACTGTCGGGGAGATTCCGTTGTCCTCGGCCGGACCGACGACCACAGCGCCCGCGCCGTCACCGAAGATCATCGCGGTGCCGCGGTCGGTGGGGTCGAGGCCGACGGTCATCGTCTCGGCGCCGATCACCAGCACATAGTCGAACGAGCCTGCGCGGATCAGGTCGGCGGCGACACCGAGCCCGTAACAGAAGCCACCGCAGCCGGACGTTAAATCGAAGGCTGCAACCCCGTTGAGCCCGAGGTCGAAGGCCACCGAGGGGGCGCCGTGCGGGGTGAGCTTGAGCCAGCTCGACGTGCACAGGACGACCGCGCCGATCTTGGATCGATCGATCGGGGTGTTGTTCAGCGCGCGCTCACCGGCGGCCGCGGCGATCGACCGGATCGTCTCGTCGCCACTGATCCAGCGCCGGTTGTGGATACCGGTGCGCTCGAAGATCCAGTCGGGCGTCGAGTCGAGGGTCTCGCACACTTCGGCGTTGGTGACGATGCGCTGCGGACGGTAGGCACCGATCCCGAGCATCGCAACGTTGTCGCGACCTTTGTTTACTGCAATGCTCACCACAGGTGACTCACACGTCCTTCAGACTTTCCGGACAGACCACGTCGTCATCCGGGTTCGGCGTTGTTCAGGCTATCCCAGGGCGAGATCGTCGAGACCGAGGATGGATCGATATTCCAGCCCCTCCTCGGCAATTACCTGGTCAGCACCGGTTTCCCGGTCGACAACGGTGGCAACGCCGACCACGATCGCGCCCGCGTCGCGCAACGCGCGCACCGCGGTGAGCGGCGAGTTGCCGGTGGTGGTGGTGTCCTCGACGACGAGCACGCGCTTGCCGACGATGTTGGGGCCCTCGATCTGGCGCTGCATGCCGTGCGCCTTGGCGGCCTTACGGACCACGAAGGCGTCGATCGGACGGCCCGGCGCGTGCATCACGGCCATCGCGACCGGATCGGCGCCCATGGTGAGCCCGCCGACAGCGTCGAAATCCCAGTCGGCGACGAGCTCGCGCAACAGCGTTCCGATCAGCGGCGCCGCCTGGTGATGCAGGGTCGCGCGGCGCAGGTCGACGTAGTAGTCGGCTTCCTTGCCCGAGGACAGCGTCACCTTGCCGTGCACGACCGCGAGCTCGCGCACGAGGGCGGCCAGCTGGTCGCGATCGGCCTTCGTGAGCGCCTGACGTGCTTGGTCGATCATCTAAGTCATGTCCTTCCGCGTGCGTTGAAGAGTCCGCGATTCATGCGGGCCACCAGGGTGCGCGGGATGAAGCCCGCTACCGCGGTGAGCACCTTGTACTGCACGCCGGGCACGCTGATCACCCGGCCGGAGTCCAGATCCTGCAGGCACCCGTCGACGACCTGGTCGACGTCGAGCCACAGGCGCTCGGGCAGCGAACTCATCTCGATGCCCGCGCGCTCGTGGAACTCGGTGTGCACGAATCCGGGGCACAGCGCTTGGATGCGGACACCGGTGCCCACCAATCCACCCGCTAAACCCTCCGTGAAGGATACGACGTAGGCCTTGGAGGCCGAGTAGGTCGACCCCCGTCCGGGGATCAACCCGGCCACACTCGCCACATTCACGATCGAACCCGCGCCCGCCGCGACCATCGGCGGCAGGGCCGCCCTGGTGAGTTGCAGGACCGAGGTGACGTTGACGTCGAGCTGGGCCTGCAGCTCCGCGGGCTCGAGGGTCCAGAACTCACCCGAATGCGCGAAACCCGCGTTGTTCACGAGGAATTCGATGCCCTGGGCGGCTCTGGCCGCGACGCGAGCACGATCGTCGTCATCGGCCAGGTCGGCGACCACGACTTCGGCCGACGTGGCGAAACGGCGGGCCACATCGTCGGCGAGTGCGCGCAGGCGTTCCTCGTTCCTGGCGACGAGGACCAGGTCGTAGCCGAGGGCGGCGAGACGGTGGGCGAAACCCTGCCCGATGCCGGACGTCGGTCCGGTGATCATCGCGACGGGGCGGTGCACGCCGGGCAGACGTGAAGGACTATCAGACATCGCTGGTCGATTCCGGTCGACGGGGTGCCGCGACGACTACCGCGGCAGGTGGATCACTTCGGAACAGGGCCCTGGTAAGGGCGGAAACCGGGGTGGAACGGTCCGCCCGGCTGACCCGATTCCGCGTCGTCGAGCGGTGGCTCGGGGCGGGGACGCGGCTCGGGGACGACGGCCAGCGACGGGCGCTTCGGCGGTTCGCCGAGCGGGCGGCGGCCGGGCGCGGGCTGGTCTTCGAACTCGGGGTCGTCGAGATCGGGGTCGTAGTCGGCGGGCAGAGCGGGGGCGCGGCCGCCGATCGGGGCGCGATCGTCTACGTCGCGGGTGGCAGAGCCACGCGGCGCGGAGGGCGCGTCGACTTCGGGGAAGCGGGCGCCACGATAGGGCTCGTCGTCATCGGGCAGGCGGGCCGCGGAACCACGGGGGGCGAAGGGCTCGTCATCGGAGTCGAGTTCGTCGGGGCCGGGGAAACGGGCGCGGCCACGTTCTTCCACATCAGCGTATTCCGCACGGCCCGCGGCGAATTCGCGATCGTCGTCTTCGTCGTCGTACTCGGGTCGGAAACCGGGTGCGAGATTGGCACTCGACCGCGGCCGGGTGAACTCGTTCGGCTCGGCCACCGGGGGCAGCACGTGCAGCAGGCCGGATAGGCGCAGCACCACGTCGATGGCGGTCTCCCAGTCCTTGGATCCGCTGCCGACGGGGAGCATGCCGAGGGTCCAGTTGCCCTCGCTCCACAGCATCTGCACGGTGTCGGACAGCGACTCGATGAAGCCGACCATCCGCTGATCCACCGCGTGGCGCGCGATCTCGGGGTCGGTGGCGAACACGACCCGGTCGCCGATGGCGCCGAGCAGTTCCAGATCGTGGTCCTTCGGCGGCGCGGCGGTCTTGAGCCGCATGTCGACATCGATCTCGGAACCGATCTGGCGTCGCACGGCCACCAGGGTCGCGGCGTCCTCCAGGTCGAAGAGCACGAACTTCTCGCCCTTGCGAATACCGGAGACCACGTCGACCGCCGAGAGATAGCCGAGCTTGGCCAGCGCGCCACGGCGCCACGTCGAGGCGAGCGCGGGCTCCACCGACACGTAGGTGTAGCCCTGGGACTTCGCCCACACCTGTCTCGCGTGTCCGGTGCGCTGCCGCTGGACCCGATCGAAATACAACAGGACGACCGCACCCACGAGTGCGATCGCTGCTAACCCGAACCACATAGCCGTCATCGTCGCCTAGCCTATCCAGCCGTCGCCGTGATTGCCCGGTAGCACCGGGGATTCGACGCGCGGGTCGCTCATCGGGGGCCGCCCGGCAACGCCGTACTGATAATGATCTTGGCGTGGATCGACCCGTCTGGGTTCTTGTCGCCCTGCACCATAACCATGTCGCCCACGGGAAGCTCGCTCGCCTTCGTGCTGGTCAGCGAGATCACCTGGGTGGCATCGTCGATCAGCACTCGCACATCGGATCCACCGAGAGTGCTCATGGTGATCTCGGTGCCGGTATTGGCGGTGATACTGCCCATGGTGGCGCCGAGATCTTCGCCGCCGCCGAGACCGGGCAGGCCGGGGAGCCCGCTCGTGCTCGGCGGAGAACCCGGCGTGGTTTGTTTCGGTGTCGGCGGGACGAGCAGCTGGCTCGTCGTCGGTGCCGATGCGGTATTGCCGCCCGAGTCGTTACCGCTCAGCACGAGACCGGCGAGCACCCCGCCGACCGCGATCAACGCCAGCACGCCCAAGCCGAGCGCGATCCACAAACCGATGTGACGTTTGGGAGG
>NZ_JBHWZY010000121.1:0-11540 GCF_042727815.1 Nocardia sp. NPDC060220 | reverse complement strand
CTTGCCATCCTCGACCCGCACTTTCCCCCGCGCGTCGATACGCAGAATCTTCGCTTTCCCCCACCCTTCGCGCAGGGCGCCGGGATCGAGCCGGGCGTGCTCGGCCCGGTCGATGGTGGAACGTGACAGCAGCGGAACGTTTTTCAGCCGGAACGACACGATCCGAGCATAGAGCGAAGGCGCGGGCGCGGGTGCGCCCGGGCGGCCGACTACTTTCCGGCGCGACGGATGTAGAGCAGTTTGTCGCCGGTGTCGAGGGCATCGACCTCGGGTTCGCCGACCCTGATCAGCGCGCCGTTGCGCACCACACCGAGCACGATATCGCTGAGATGGCGCGGCGATCCGCCCACTTCGCTCGTCTCCACCTCGCGTTCGGCGACGGCGAAGCCCTGCTCGGGCGTGAGCAGGTCCTCCATCATCTCCACGACCGTCGGCGTAGTGGTGGCGATACCGAGCAGCCTGCCCGCGGTCTCCGAGGACACCACCACCGAGTCGGCGCCGGACTGGCGGACCAGGTGGGTGTTCTCCGCTTCGCGGATGGCCACCGAGATCTTGGCCGTCTTGTTCAGTTCGCGCGCGGTGAGCGTCACCAGCACGGCGGTGTCGTCGCGATTGGTGGCGACGACGACCGCGGCGGCACGCTGCACACCGGTCAGTCGCAGCACATCGGACTTGGTCGCCGAACCGTGCACGGTCACCAGGCCCGCGGCGGCAGCGGCCTCGAGCGCGATGGGATCGGTGTCGACCACCACGATGTCGGACACCTGGATCCCGTCACCGACCATCGCATCGATCGCGGTCCGGCCCTTGGTGCCGTAGCCGACGACGACGGTGTGATTACGCACGGTGTGCCTCCATCGCTGAATCTTGAATGCCTGCCGCGACCGTTCGGTCAGCACGCCGAGAGTGGTACCGACCAACACGATGAGGAACAGGACGCGCAGGGGGGTGATGACGATGATGTTCACCAACCGCGCCGACGGGGTCACCGGGGCGATATCGCCGTAGCCGGTGGTCGACAGCGACACCGTGGCGTAGTACATCGCGTCCAGGAACGACAGCTCGTCGCCGGTGTTGTCGCTGTAGCCGTGGCGGCCGACGTAGACCACTGTCGCGGCGGTGAACAGCAGTGCGATCGCGAACAACACGCGACGGGTGAGCGAAACCCACGGGCTGGACTGCGCCGCCGGGATCCGCAACAGACCGACCAGGGCGTAGTCGGGACTGCTGCTCAACCCGACCGGGTTGCGCGTGTCACCGAACATGCCTGCTCCTGTATTTCTGGCGGCTGGCGCCGCGGGTTTTCGGCCTGGGTACCTTGGTCTTCCCTCCCGCCGGGCACTCCTTCGTCGCACCCTCTGGTCAGTCCAGATCAAGGCGGCCGAAAACCCGGCGGCGACCGCAACACTATCGGCTCAGTGAACCTCGTGTGGATCGGTGTCGGCGTTTTCCGGTGCGGCGTCGCGGATGAGGCGCTCCAGCTCGGCGGGGCCCGCCAGTCGCGCGGGGGCGATGGTGCGGCCGGAGCGGATGTAATGGAATGCGGCGCCGACACGTTGGAGCATCCGGTCCTCGGTCTCGCCGGTGCGCGCGGCCATCAGGCGGGCCCAGGCGAGGCGGTAGACGGCCAGCTGCACGGCGACGGCGGGCTCGTCGGCGGGGCCGGGTTCGGCGCCGGTCTTCCAGTCGACCACGATCCAGCGGCCGCCGGGTTCGGCGAAGACGGCATCCATGCGACCGCGAATCACCGTGCCCGCGATGCTGGTTTCGAAGGGCACTTCCACGTCGACCGGATTGCGGTGCGCCCACGGTGAGCGGCGGAAGGCGGACTGCATGGCGGCGAGTTCCTGGTCGGCGCGTCCCATTTCGGTGGTGCTGTCGGCGGCGCCGGGCAGTTCGTCGAGGCCGAGCAGCTGTTCGGTGCCGAACCAGGATTGCACCCAGGCGTGAAAGGCGGTGCCGCGCCGGGCCATCGGGTTCGGGGGGTACGGGAGCGGGCGGCGCAGACGGGCGGCCAGCCGGGTCGGGTCGGCGCGGAGTTCGACGAGGGCGGTGGCGGGGAGTTGGCCGGGGAGTTCCACCTGCTGTTCGGCGAGTTCGGCGGCGGTGAATTCGGCGAGGAGGGCGTCGACATCGCTGACCCAGCCCTCGGGGTCGTCGATCTCGGCCTGATCGTCGGCGGTGCTGTCGGCCACCGATGTGCCGCTGCGCAATTCGTCGAGTGCTTCGCGGACGAGGGCGGCGCCCTGTTCGATGGGATCGCGACGGTTGCCCAGTGGGTCGCGTGGCCACGGGGCGGTCGGCGGGTTGTCGGCGAACGGGTTCACCGCGTCCGGTGGTGGCTTGTCGTCCCAGCGGGCGACGGTGGCGACGCCGTAGGCCTCGCTGCCCGGGTTCTCGTTCGCCTCCTTGAGCTCGAGCAGGAAATCCGACGGACCCTTCTGCGAGGTCCCCGTCTCGGGCCAGTAGTAGGCCGAAACCAACAGGACTCGTTCGGTTCTGGTGAGCGCCACATAGAACAGGCGCCGTTCCTCGTCGAGTCGGCGGCTCTTGAGCGCGTCCTTGTGGTCGGCGATCGCGTGTTCGAGTTCGGAGCGGTCACCCACGGCGCTCAAGTCCAGGACGGGCACGCCCTCGGACGCGTCCGGCTGGGCGCGGTCGCCGCGCAGCGTGGTGGGGAGTTCGGTGAGCGCGCCGAGCCAGGTGCTCAGTGCGGTGGTCGACGGGAACACCGTGGCGCTCACGTGCGGCACGGCGACGACTTCCCATTCCAGGCCCTTGGCGGCGTGCACGGTGAGCACCTGCACCCGGTCGCGCGCGACCTCGACTTCGCCTGGCTCCAAACCGTTTTCGACCGATTCCGCCGCGGTGAAGAAGGCGAGCAGGCCGCTCAGCGATGCCCGGGAATCGGCCGCGTACCCGGCGACCACCTCGGCGAAGGCATCGAGGTGCTCGCGTCCGGCGCCGCCACCGGCGATCGCCCGCCTGGCCTGGGTCTCCACCCCGACGCCGATCGTCCGTTCGACATCGGCGACGAGTTCCACCAGCGGCTGCCCACTGCGTTCGCGCAGTGCGGCCAGCTCCTCGCTCAGGGCAGCGATCCGCGCGAACCCGGCCTCCGAATACTGGTCCGCCGCACCGGGGTCGGCGATGGCGTCGGCGAGACCGGCTTTCTCGGTCGGTTCGGGCGCGACCTCGCGCAACGCCGTCGCGAGTCCGGCCGCGTCGGTGATGGCGTCGGTGGCACCCGACCCGCTGCTGATGGACAGCATCTGCGCTCGCCGCGCCAGTGCGGCCAGGTCCGCCACCCCGATCCGCCACCGAGCCCCGGTGAGAATGCGGACCGCCGCGCTTCCGGTCCCCGGCTCGGCGATCAAGCGCAGAGTGGCGACGATATCGGCGACCTCCGGCGTCGCCAGCAACCCACCGAGCCCGACGATCTCCACCGGCAATCCCTGCTCGCGCAGCGCCTCTGCCAGCGGCGCCGCATCGGCATTGCGCCGGATGAGCACCGCCGAGGTGGGCGGCGGACCCTCGTTCTCCCGCGCCGTCGCCCACTCGCGCGCGATCCGCTCGGCGATCCAGTCCCGCTCCTGCGCGATGGTTTCGGTGAGCGCGAACTCGACGACCCCCGCCTGCGATTGCGGTTTGGCCCGCAACGCGTCCACGGTCGCCCCACCGGCCGCCCGCGCCACCGCCCGCAGCGGATCGGCCACCAGGTTCGCCAGCGCCAGCGCTTCGGGCGGGTTCCGCCAGCTGGTCAGCAGCGGCAACACCGGCGCGGGCACCTCTGGCGCAGCGGGGAAGTCCGTGGCGAAGCGCGGCAGGTTGGCCGCCGAGGCGCCACGCCACCCGTAGATGGATTGCATCGGGTCACCCACCGCCGTCACCGCGAGCGCACGCGAGAGCGGGGCGGATTCCCCCGGCACGGTGCGACTGCTGCCATCGCGAGCAGGCGGCTCGCCTCGCGACCGTTCGCCGCCACGCGCACCAGCGCTAGACATCCGCGCGCCAGGGTGATCGGCCGGCGACCGGGTGCCCGCGATGGCATCTTCGCGCTCATCCATCGCGAACAACGTGTCGGCTTCGCGTGTTCGAGCCGGGTGCTCCTCATCCCGGATCCGCACCGGCTCTCGCTGCCGATCTCGTTGTACCGCTTCGGCATTGCCGAACAGCGCCGACAACAGCACCCGTTGCGCGTGTCCGGTGTCCTGGTATTCGTCGAGCAGGACCAGTTTGAACCGCGCGCGTTCGGCGGCGGCGACTTCCGGATGGTCGACCGCCAATTGCGCGGCCAGCGACATCTGGGAGCCGAAATCCAGTGCGCCACGGCGGTTCAGCGCGTCGGCGAGCTGGCGAACCAGCGGGAGCAGGGCCACGCGCTCACGTTGCGCGGTCACCACGCCGACCAGTGCCTGGCTCGGTCCGCCGCGTTGCCGGGGGCCCGCGGGCAGCGTGTAGACGAGTTTCTCCAGCTCCGCGTGTGCCTCGGCCAACTGCTCCGGTTCCACCAGATGTTCGGCGAGCTGCCCGGACAGGGCGAGCACCGCCTCGGTCACCGAGACCGGCGTGCGATCGGTGTCGAGATCGCCGTCCCAGGAACGCACCACCTCGTGCGCGAGCTGCCACAACTGGGTCTGGGTGAGCAGCGCCGCCGAGGGCTCCACCGGCAACAACAGTCCGTGCGCGGTGAGCAGCCTGCCCGCGTACGAGTGGTAGGTGCTGATCTCGGGCTCGGCACCGGCGACGATCGTGCGCAACGCGCCACTGGGATCGATCTCACGCAGCAGCGGCGCACCCGCCAACCGGGCGAGCCGGGTCCGGATCCGGGAGGTCAACTGCTGGGCGGCTTTTCGGGTGAAGGTCAACCCGAGTACTTCGTCCGGAGCGACCAGTTGGTTGGCCACCATCCACACTACGCGCGCGGCCATCGTCTCGGTCTTGCCCGCGCCCGCGCCCGCGACGACCAGCGTCGGCTCCGGCGGCGCGGCGATGACCGCCGACTGCTCATCGGTCGGGGGCGGCAGGCCGAGCGCGTCGGCCAACCGTTGCGGGGTGACGCGCACACCGCTCACTCGTCGGTCACCTGCCGTCCGGTGTCCTGCACCGGGCAACTGCCCGCGACCGGGCAGTGCCTGCACCCGTCGTTGCGCACCGCCAGATAGCCGGGCCCGCGCGTCGCGTCGGCCGCGTCGTGAATGGTGGTGCGCCACTGCTCTAGGCCGTCGCCGTCGAGCGCGCTCTGTGTCCGTTCGGCCGCGCCGGTCTTGCGGTTCGGCTTGGCGACATAGACCAACCGCGCGCCACCGGGGTCGGCCACGGGGGCAGGTTCGTCGGACTCGTCCTCGTCCAGCGCCCCGTGCGCGGCGGCCACCTGGTAGGTGGCCAGCTGCGCGTGATCGGCCACCGCCTTCTCGCTGACCGGCGTCTTGCCCGTCTTCACATCGACGATGACGAAGCGTCCCTGCGCATCTCGTTCGAGCCGATCGATGCGCCCCCGAATGCGTACGGCCCGTGCGCCTTCCGTGCGCGCGGGCAGCACACAGTCCACCGGCACCTCCACCCCGGCCTGGGTGAGCTCGCCGCGCGTGGTGCGCACCCAGGCGAGGAAGGTCTCCAGCATCGTCTCGGTGCGACGTAGTTCCTGGCGCGAATGCCAGCCGTCGGCCGGGTCGACCGTTTTCCACGCCTGATCCAGCGCCGCCCGCACCTGCGCCTCGGGGACATCGCCCGCCAGCGCCTGCACGAGCGTGTGCACGAGATTGCCCTTCACGGCGTGCGGGTTGTCACCGTCGGTGCCACCGTGGCGTTCCAGCGCCCATCGCAGCGGGCAGGTGCGCAGCAGTTCGACCGTCGACGGTGACAACCCGATCGGGGAATCGTCGTCGTCCCAGAGTTCGCGCTGCGAACTGAGTTCGGCGGTGCCGTACCAGTCGCCGGGGTCGGTACCGGGCACGCCCGCGTCGGCCAGCCGCGCCAACTGCCGTGCGGCGCGGTCACGCCGTTCGGGGTCGGCACCCAAATCACACACCACCCCGCGCAGTTCGGCGACGAGCGCGTGCATCACCAGCGCCCGTCCGGGATCGGCGACCGGCAGCGCGCCGGGTTCGCCGCTGTCGTCGTCACCGACGAGTTCGGTGAGAAACCGCGAGGGCACCAGATCCTGGTCTCCCGCAGCGGATTCGACGGCGGTCACCAGCAACGACCGCCGCGCGCGGCTGCACGCCACCAGCAGCAGCCTGCGTTCCTCGGCCAGGATCGGCGCGGCGCGGCTCACGGTCGCGCTCGGATCGACCCCGGCGACCAGGTCGACGAGATCCTCGGTGTGCAGCAGCGTGCCCCGCGAGCGCGGGTTGGGCCAGATGCCCTCCTGCACGGCCGCGACCGCCACCACGTCCCATTCCCGGCCCGCCGCGGCGTGCGCGCTGAGCAGGGTCACCGCCTCACCCTCGGCGGTCAGCGGCCTACCCTGTTGCGCGAGTTGCTGGTGCAGCAGATATTCGACGAAGCCGTCGATACTCGCCTTGGGCAACCGGTCGACGTAAGCGGCTGCGGCATCGAACAATTCGACAGCCGCGTCGAGGTCGCGGTCGGCCTGCATGCCCGGCGCCCCGCCACGTCGCGACTGCCGGAACCAGCGTCGCTCCAGCCGCGAATTCGTCCACAACGTCCACAGCACGTCTTCGAGCCCCTGCCCCCTGGCCTGGGTCTGTTTCGCCTTCGCCACCGCGCGCAACACGCGACGCAGTGGCGCCGCCTCGACCTCGGTGAGCCCGTCGAGCAGCCGTTCCTCGCCGATACCGACGATCAGGTCGCGCAGCACCTCGGCCGAGGACTGATCGACCAGCGGCACCGCGGGCGACTCCGGGCGCACGGTTTCCACGACAGTGTGCGCGGCGGGCGGGTTTTCGGCATCGAGGAGGTCGATATCGTCGGGCAGCCGTTCGGCGATGTCCCAGTCCGGTTCGGGTTCCGGGCGCAGCGGATCCTCGGGGTCCGGGGGCGGCAACCATTCGTCGTCGATCGGATCCGGTTCGGGTTCAGCGATTTCCGGCGCGGGCACGGCTTCGTCCCAGAGCAGGAACTGGTCGGCTCCATCGACCAAGGGCTCGGCGAGCGCACCCGTGCGTTCCAGGTCGAGCACGCTGCGCCGCACACCGCGCCGCAACCGACGCAGGGCGATCTGGTCGGCCCCACCGAGCGGCCCGCACAGCAGATCCATCGCGTCGTCCGACGAGAACATCGCATCGATCGCCCGGCGCGACCCCGGCCGCGACGCATCCCCCGCCAGCAACACCCGCAGCGCCAGCACCATCCACGCCGCCCCGCGCCGGCGTGCCAACGGCTCGGCCACCGCGGGCCTGCGCACCGGCACCCCGGCCGCCAGCAGGGCCCGCCGTAACGGCGCCAGCGACAACGGCACCGACCGCACGATCACCGCCATCGCCGACCACGGCACACCATCGGTGAGGTGCGCGCGGCGCAGATGGTCGGCGATCAGCGCCGCCTCCTTCGCCGGCGTCGACAACACCCGCACCCGCACACTCGACTCGTCGGCGGGAGGCAGATCGGCCGGGGGCGTCCAGGCGTCCTCGGGCGGCGGTTCGTCCCCGGGCGGCAGGTCCTGCGGCACCGGCCACAGATCTGGTTCGGCGCTCGGACCGGCGTGGGCGAACAGATCGACGGCGCCCTCGAGTGCCGGGTCCTGGCCGACGACGGGCTGCCCCATGGGCTCGGGTGGTTCGTTCTCCTGTCCCGGCAGTACCCGGTGCCGCGCGCTCCCCGGCAACCTCGCCGCGATGCGCGCATTCGCCAAGCGGATCGGCGCGCCACTGCGATGGTTGTGACGCAGGATGATTCGCCGCTGCGCGACGGTGTCGAGGTCGGTGAGGAAGTGCGAATCCGCGCCGCGGAAGGTGAAGACGGCCTGGTCCGGGTCGCCGGTGACAACGGTGCTCGCGCTGCCGCTGCCGATGGCGCGCACGAGTGTCGCGGCCTGCGGGTCGAGGTGCTGGGCGTCGTCGACGAGCAGGTAGCGGATCCGATCCCGTTCGGCGGCGAGCAGATTCCGGTCGCCGGCCAGGGCATCGAGCGCCGCGCCGACCAGTTCCGCGGCGTCGAGCGCGGGCGCGGTGGCCTCCGGCGCGGCGACACCGACCGACCACCGCAGCATCGAGGCCTGTTCGTACCGCTGGAAGAAGCGCCCGGCCGCCACCCACGCGTCGTTGTCGTGCTCGCGACCGAGCGCCATCAGGTCTTCCGGGCCGAGCCCACGCTCGGTCGCGCGCAGCATCAGGTCACGCAGTTGCTCGGCGAACCCGCCCAGTGCCAGTGCGGGCTGTAATCGCGGCGGCCACAAACCGCCCGCCCCGGCTTCGATGTCGGCGAGATCGCCGCGCAGCATCTCCCGCAGCACCGCGTCCTGTTCGGCGCCGGTGAGCAGCCGCGGCGGCGGATTGCCGTGCAGATCCGCGTGCCTGCGCAGCACCGAGAACGCGTAGGAGTGCAACGTGCGCACCATCGGTTCCCGGCTCGCGCCCGGAATACCACCCGCGGCGGGCCCCAGCTGGTGGGTGATCGCATCCCGCAACGCCGCGGCCGCGTGCTTGGTGTGTGTGAGGACCAGCACCGACGCCGGGTCGGCGCCATCGGCGATCCGCGCGGTCACCAGGTCGACCAGCAGCGCGGTCTTGCCCGTCCCCGGCCCGCCCATCACCTGCCAGGGCCGCCACCCGGGGCGCGGCGGCGCGGGCTGGGCCTGCTCGGCGAACAGCGCGCGAACGGACGCGCCCCAGGCCCGCGGCCGGGGCGCCCGCGTTGTCCGGCGCACGAGTCGCACCGAGCTATCCGATCGCACCACATCGGCTATTGCAACAGACCAGTCCGACACACCGGCGCACCCCTACCGCGAGGGCCGTACTGCGAGACCGCGCGCGACCGGCCAGAATGGCAGTCGTGTCGTCGCTTCATGTGCACCGATTCGGCCCCGCCGACGGTCCCGCCGTCCTCGCCCTGCACGGTCTCACCGGCCATGGCAACCGGTGGGAAACCCTCGCCACCGAGCATCTGCCCCAGGCCAGGATCATCGCCCCCGACCTGCGCGGACACGGCCGCTCCACCTCGCTGCCGCCCTGGGATCTGGAAACGATCGTCGCCGATCTCGCGCAGCTGTTGCGCGCCGAGACCGACGGCCCGGTCGTCGTGGTCGGCCACTCCTTCGGCGGCGCCGCCGGCATCCATCTGGCCCGGCAGCACCCCGACCTCGTGCGGGCGCTCGTCCTGCTCGATCCCGCCATCGGCATCGACGCGAAGCTGATCGAGCAGGTCGCCCTCGCCAACCTGGCCTCCCCCGATTACACCGATCTCGCCGAAGCCCGCTCCGACAAGCAGGTCAGCGCGTGGGGACCCGACGAGGTCGATCCCGAGGTGCTGGAACGGGAGTTGGCCGAGCACCTCGTGCCGACCGAGGGCGGCCGGGTCGGCTGGCGCATCTTCCAACCGGCGATCACCTCGTACTGGGGTCAGCTGGCGCGACCGTTCGTGTTGCCGCCCGCCGACCTGCCGACGGTGCTGGTGCGCGCCGCCAAGGTGCAGCCGCCGTATGTCACCGCGGAGTTCCTCGACGCCCTCACCGCCCACCTCGACACGTTCACCGCCGAGGTCTGGGACTGCGACCACATGGTCGCCCAGGCCCGCCCCGCCGACACGGCCGCGCTGATCGCCGCGGTGCTGTAGCCCGATGGCCGTCACGACGGAGGAACAGGTGGAGAAGGTCCGCGAACTGGTCGCCGCGATTCCGCCCGGCCGGGTCGCCACCTACGGCGATATCGCCGCCGCGGCCGGGCTGTCCTCGGCCCGCACGGTCGGCTGGATCATGCGCACCGATTCCGCCGACCTCCCGTGGCACCGTGTCATCGGCGCGTCCGGACGTCCCGCCGCCCACCTGGCCGCTCGTCAGCTCCGGCTTCTCGGCGAGGAGGGCGTGCCGATCGTCGACGGCCGGGTCGTTCTGCGGACGGCGCGTCTCTGAGCACGCCGATCGTTGCTCCGCATCCGCCACGGACTTCCCGGCGGGAGCGGCCCGCTCGGCTGCGGGGTCTCGAGCATCGGGGCCGCGCCTACTAGCATGACTTTCGTGCCGATCACCCGATTCCGAGTCAGCCGATGACCGCCGATGCGATCGTGCTCGCCGGTGGGCGAGCCAGTCGGATGGGTGGGGTCGACAAACCGGCGATCATGATCGGTGGGCGGTCGATGCTCGATGCCGCGCTGGATGCCGTGCGCGACTGCGCTGAGGTCGTCGTGGTCGGTCCGCATCGCCCCGAACTCGATGCGCGGTTCGGGCAGGTTCGTGAGGTGCCACCGGGTTCCGGCCCGGTCGCGGCGATCGGCACCGGCCTCGCCGCACTCGGCTCCACCGCGCCCTTGGTCGTCGTGCTCGCGGCCGACATGCCCTTCCTGACCGATGCGACCGTCCACGAACTGCTGCGCAGCGCAACCGAGTCCACCGCTGACGCCGTTTTCGCGATCGATGCTTCCGGTCGCCCGCAGTACCTCGTCGGTGTCTGGCGACGCAGTGCGCTGGTGGCGGCATTGGCCGGACTGGATTCACTGGTGAACCAGCCCATGAAGGCCATCGTGCCCGCCGAGACCGTCCTGGTCGAGCTGCCCGACATCGCCGACTGCGATACCGAGGAAGAGGTCCGGCGCGCGCGCGAATCCTTGGCCACCGACCGCGCGTCGAACCGCCTCGATCTCACCGAAGCGCGCGAACGTATCGGTTCCGGCCTGACACCTCTGGTCACCTACGAGGCCGCGCTGGACGAGGTCTCCGGTGCCGCGCTGGCCGCCGCGATCACCGCCGCGGGACCACTTCCCCGCTTCGATGTCTCGGCGATGGACGGTTACGCCGTATGCGGCGACGGCCCGTGGCAGTTGCGCCGCGACGTCGGATTCGCGGGTGGTGCGCGGCCGGCGGGCCTGCTCCCCGGCGAGGCGGTGCGCATCGCCACCGGCGCCCACGTTCCGGACGGCACCACGTCGGTGGTGCGCGACGAATTCGCCGCGATCACCGGCGACGAGCTGGCCCGCCTGCCCGACAGCCCGATCCGCGGCGATGTCCGAAAAAGCGGTGAGGACAGGAAGATCGGCGACCTCGTGGCACCGGCGGGCACCCGGGTCACCGCCGCCCTGCGCTCGGCAGCGGCCTCGGTGGAGGTCACCACGGGCACGGTTCGCGGACCGGTGCGTGCGCGAATTGTCATGACCGGCGACGAGATTCGCAGCACCGGCCCGCTCCAGACCGGCCAGACCCGCGACTCGATCGGGCCCGTCCTGCCAGATCTGCTCGCGGGCTGCGGCGTTCGCGTCACCGACCGAGTCCATCTGCGCGACACCGCCCATGGCTTCGACGACATGCTCACCGGCACCTCGGATTTCGACCTGCTGGTCGTGGTCGGCGCCACCGGCGGCGGCGCGGCCGATCAACTCCGTACCGCCATCGCCCGAGCCGAAGCCCGCGTCCTGGTTCCCCGACGACG
>NZ_JBHWZY010000120.1:0-11561 GCF_042727815.1 Nocardia sp. NPDC060220 | reverse complement strand
GAATCGAACTGTGGCGCAGACTATTTGGTCTGCTGGGCCCACTGCGTGGTACCTGCCGGCGCCTGGAGGGTGTTGATCAGATCCATGCCCGCGATGACCAGCGCGGGTCCACCGACGATGATCGTGCCGATGATGCCGCCGACGCTGGCGCCGGTGACGAAGCCCGGAATCGCGCCGACACCGGGGATGAGGACACCGCCGACGATCAGGCCGATCACCGCGCCGAGACCCATGCCGACGAAGCTGCCGACGGCGGTGGCCAGGCCGAAGGTGGATGCGAAGTTCGCCTGTGCCGCATAGTTTTCGGCGGGTGAGGCGACCGGCGTGAGGTTGGGCTTGGCCGCGGCGACGTTCTTCACCGCGGTCAGCTCGAGTACGTGGCCGTCGTCGCTAACCGCGTGCGGCAGCGGGTACTCGAACTTGCCGTCGCGGACCGAGAGTGGCATCGACACCAGGGTGGCGCCTGCTTCGTCGCGGATCTCGACCGTACCGCCGGTGACGGCGAAGGTGCCGTGGGTGAGGGTGGTGATGAGGGTGTTGCCGACGACCTCGGTGCGGTAATCGACATTCGGCGTCACCGGGTCGGCTCCGGCGACTCCGGCTCCCACCAGTGCGGCGGCGAGCACCGGAACAGCGGCCGCGGCGATTTTGCGGATGATCATGTGAACATTTCCCATCTGGATCTCATCAGGTGTGAGTTGCTCGAACAGGCGCCGTGATGATGACTTCCCCCCGAGAAAGTTTCGTGACCGGCGCGTGAAGCTGCCTAGCTCGATTTCTGTGAGGAACCATAGCTTGCACCAGGGTTTCGGGACAGTGAATTCGGGGTATTGCGCTCAGCCGATGATGGTGCTCAGCGCTACGGCGCCCGCACAGACCACGACGACCACGCCGAGTGCGATGGCGTCGCGGCGGTGCGGCGCGCTCGGATGCGCCGTCAGCATGCCGGTGCCGCCACGGGCGGTGATCGCCTCGCCGAGTTCGCCCGCGCGCCGCGACGACACCGCCATGCACGCGGTGAGGATGTCGATGAGCGGGTTGTCGGCGGCGCGGTGCATCAGGTTGTCCTTGGGGCGCAGTCGGCGTGCGGCGCGCAGCACCCGGATCTCGTCGAACAGCAGCGGCAATCCGCGCAGGGTGAGCGCCACGACCACGGCCCATTCGTCGACCGGTAGTCGCAACTTGCGCAGCGGCGCGCCGAGTTTCGCGAGAGCGGGGGCGATCTCGCCCATCGGCGTGGTGAAGGCGATCAGGAACGAGGCGGCCACCAGGACCATTCCGAAGACGAAGATCTGCGTGTAGCCGAGCACCGCTTTCATTCCGATCGGCGCGTTGATCAGGCCGCCGAGCACGACGAGTCCCCAGAACCACCACGGCAGCCGGGGGATCGCGCCGAGTGGCAGCCGCGCGAGTACCCAGATCAGTACCAGGAAGGCCGTGATCACGCCGAGCACCGGCCAGGTCGGCAGGAACATCAGCAGCAGGCTGATCAGGAACGCGGCGATCATCTTCGTGCCTGCCCACAGGCGGTGCACGACACTGTCGACCGGGACTTCACGCAGCAGCACTGTGCTCATGGGGTCGTGCCTTTCGGTGCGCTGGTGTGGGCCGTCGCGCCCTCGTCGCCGCGGCGGCCGAGGGGCAGGCCGGCCACGAAGGCCGGCTTCTCCAGTGCGCGTTCGGTTCTCGGGATCGCGTGACCGTCGGCCGAGACCACCACACCGTCGTCCAGGTGCACCGTGCGGTCGCAGACCATCGCCATCTCGGCGACATCGTGCGAGATGATGATCAACGTCAGCCCCGAATCCCGCAGCCGGGCGAGCAGTTCCACGATTTCGGCGCGCCCCTGTGGATCCAGGCCCGCCAGCGGTTCGTCGAGGACGACAACCTGCGGCCGGCTCGCCACCATCGCGGCGAGCACCACCCGCTTGGCCTGTCCGCCGCTGAGTTCCTCCACCGAACGGGCGGCGAGGCGGCGGTCGAGCCCCACCGCGTCCAGCGCTTGCCCGACCGCACCGGACCCGGTGGCCCGCCCGCCCCAGTCGGCGATCTCCGCGCCGACTGTCTGCTTCTGTAGTTGCAAGCGGGAATGCTGGAAGGCCAGCGCCACCCCGCCGACCTGCTTGTCGACCGCGGTGCCGCGCAGTTCGCAGCGTCCCGAGCTCGGCGCGATCAGTCCCGCGATGATCCAGGCGAGCGTCGATTTGCCCGATCCGTTGCCGCCGACGATCAGCAGCGCCTCGCCCTTGCGGACCGACAGGTCGACACCGTGCAGGGCCGGTGCTTCCCACGGCGTGCCGCGGTTGTAGGTGTGGCGCACGTCGGCGAGTTCGAGGACGGAGGCGCCCATCGGCCTGCGGCGCTGGTCGCGTGCCGGATGGGGCCAGCTCGCGAGGTGGTCGACCATCCGGCCGTCGGCGAGGTGGATCACCCGGTCGGCGGCGGTCGCGTCGGCTTCGTGGTGGGTCACCAGGACCACGGCGGTGCCGTGCCGGCGCGGGAGCTCGGCCAGGAGGGCGACGAGCTCGCGACGGCCGTCGGGGTCGATCATCGAGGTGGCTTCGTCGGCGATGAGCAGCGCCGGGCGGCGCGCGAGCGCGGCAGCCACGGCGAGACGCTGTTGCTGGCCGCCGGAGAGGGTGGCGGTTTCGCGGGCGCCCATGTCGGCGAGGCCGACCTCGGCGAGGAGCGCGTCGACGTCGACCGCGGCGGCCGAGTCCGCCGACAGCCCCCACACCACATCGTCGGCGACCGAGACGCCGAGAGTTTGGCTCTCGGGTCGCTGCAGAACCAGCGCCGTCCCGCCGAGCGCGCCCAAGCCCGCGGAACCAGGACGGTCCACCGCACCCGTTGTCGGCGGCCTGCCCGCCAGGACCCGGGTCAGGGTCGACTTGCCGGAGCCGTTGTGGCCGACGACGGCGACGAACTCGCCCGGGCGAATGGTGAGGTCGATGTCGGCCAGTGCGTCGACATTCGTGCCCTCGTACCGGTAGCCGACGCCGTGCAGGGATACCGGCAGCGGCCCGACCGGCCGATCGTCGAGGGGCGCGTCGAGTCGATCGCTGCCCGGCAACCACGCCAGGCGATCGAGTACCGCCCCGAGCACGAACCAGGAGATCACCGTGCTCACCAGCACGCCGAGCGCCACCGTGCCGCCGACGTAGATCCACCACCAGCGCAGCACCACGTCGACGGCTTCGGCGGCCATCCGGCCGAGCGGCTCCAGCGCGGGCAACCGGCCCGCCAGATTCTCGATGCCCTTCGCGGTATTGCGGATCGCGTCGAAGAACAGGTCTCTGGTTCGTGAGAAGAGCAGCAGACTGCCGACGGAGAACAGCCCCCAGCCCACACCGGCGACGATTCCGAGCGCGAACACCGTGGGGAATCCGCCGCCCCGGCGCTTCACGGTCCCGATGATTCCCGCCAGGGTGGCCGCGCCCATGACGCCGAGCGCGGGCATCACGCCGGCCGCCACGAAGGTGACCAGCGTGGCCGCGATTGTGGCCGTGACCAGTGCTCGTAACCGATACCGCTGGGCGAGCAGGCCCAACGGCACTGCTGCGACGAGCTGCAACGCGGCCGCCATGGGGACGAGTGAGCCGACGGTGATGAGGCCGACGGTGAGCCCGGCCATCACCGCGCCGCTCGCCAGTTCGATCGGGCGCAGGGGACCGCTGGGCAGACCCGCGGGCTTGTCTCTCACGTGTCCAGTCTGCCAGGGGGTCGGGTGTGCGGGTGTGGGGCTGATGTGGAGGTTGTGTGGGGTTGTCGGCAGGCGTGTCGGCTATCGAAGCACGGGGGCGGCGTCGTCCTGGCGCACGGCGGCGACCTGTGGGCGTCGCCGGAACATGCTCGGCCGCAAGCGCGCGATCGCGACGCCGGTCAGGCACAGGGCGCCGCCGAGGAGCGCGGTGGCGGTGGGGACTTCGGCGAGGAAGATCCAGGACATGACGATGGCGAGGGCGGGAACGGCGTAACTCGACGACGCGGTGACCCCCGCGGGGGTGTGGGCCAGGGCGTAGGCCCACAGCAGGAAGGCGAGGGCGGTCGAGACGACGCCCAGGTATACGACGCCGATGGTGGCGGAGAGCGGGGCTTGTGCCAGTTCCTGTGTCATTGTCGGTGCCCACGGCAGCAGGACGACGGCTCCGGCGACCGCGCCGAGGGCGGTCGCGGTCAGCGGGTCGGTGGACCGCAGCACCAGCTTCTGCGCCACCACGCTGATGCCGTAGAGCAGGGCGGCCGCCACCGCGAGCAGCACGCCGATGCGGTCGCGCTGTCCTGGTCCGGTGAACGCGATGATCGCGGCGCCGGTGAAGCTGACCGCGATGCCGACTACCAGCAGCGGCGGGAACCCCTCGTTCAGAAACAACCCGGCCAATACGGCGACCACGATCGGCGCGATGTTCACCAGCAGGGCGGTGGTGCCCGCGTCGAGATGCTGTTCGGCGGCGTTCACCAGCACGGTGTAAAGCCCGAACCACAGCGCGCCGTAGGCCATCGTGAGCCACAGCGCCGTGCCGCGCGGCATCCGGCCGCCGCGAAACGCCAGCACCAGCACCAGCACGACGGCGCCGACGAGCAGCCGTCCGGATGCCATCGCCGCGGGCGATACGTAGGGCGCGATGCCGCGGATGATCACGAACGACGATGCCCAGGCGAGCATCACGGCGACCAGGGCGAGAGCGGGCAGGCGTGACTTCATTCCTCTACGGTGGACCCGTGAAGAGGTAAGCACAAGCGGGTATTCGCCATCTAATATTCAGTAGAACTGAATCGAGGAATTCGCATGATCGACACGCACCGCTTGATGATCTTCCGATCCGTGGTCGCGACCGGCTCGGTGGCCGCGGCGGCCTCGACGCTCGGTTACTCGCCGTCGGCGATCTCCCAGCACCTGACCGCACTCCAGCGCGAGACCGGCTTGCAGCTGCTGGAACGAGTCGGTCGCGGCGTGGTGCCGACCCCGGCGGGCCGGGTGATCGCGGGGGAGGCCGCCAAGGTGCTCGACGAGTTGACCGCGCTCGGGTCGACGGTGTCGGACCTGCGCGCGGGCAAGGCCACTCGGATCACGATCAACTCGTTCAGCTCGGCGGGCACCAACTGGATGCCCGACGTGGTCGCCACCCTCACCCACGAATTCCCCGACACCAGGGTTCGCCTGCGCATCGTCGACGAACTGGCCCCGGTGTCGGGCAACCGTCCCGACATCGCCCTCACGGTGCGCCTGGGCAAACCGGCGCAGATCACCGGCTACACCCACCGCGACCTGATGACCGAGCCCTACGTCGCCGTGGTCCCCGCCGACCACGAACTGGCGACACGTACCACCGTCGACGTCGCCGAACTCGAGCGATACCGCTGGATCGACAACGACACCAGCCACGGACCGTGCAGGCAGGCGATGCTGAACGCCTGCGCCGCAGCGGGTTTCACGCCTCGGTTCGTGGTGGAGACCACCGACTACCCGTCCGCCCTGCGATTCGTGGCGCGCGGTGTCGGCATCACCGTCGTCCCCCGCCTCGGCGCCACGGACCTGCCGCCCGGTTCGCGCGCGCTGGAGCTGACCAATCCGACGCCGCGCCGCACGATCTGCGCGCACATCAAGGACTCCGAGTCGTGCAACCCGGTCGTCACCCGGACGATGGAGTTGCTGCGGGTGGCCGCGGGCTTGCCGGGCGGTCAGTCGGGTGGGGGCTCGGACAGCCAGCCGCCCATCGCGACTGTCCGGAAATGAGTTGTCAGGCCGAAGTTCTCGTCGATGACATGCAGCGCGATAGCCGGGTCGGGTGCGTAGTCCATGACGCGATGGGGTGGCGTCACTTCCCATTCGCCGCCGAGGACGGAAGCCGTACTGGGACAGGTGATCATGGGTTTGCCCGCGAAGATCGTCGCGATGGGGGCGTGGGCGTGGCCGGTGAGAATGCCGACGATGCGTGGATCGCCCGCCACCACCGCGGCCAGCCGGCCGGGATCGGCGAGCGCGATGACATCGACCACGGGACTGAACACGTGCTTGGGCGGATGGTGCAGGGCCACCAGGATCGGTCCGTCCGGCGCCTCGGCGAGTGTCGCGCGCAGCCAGTCGAAGGTGTCCTCGCCCAGCAGGCCCGCGGATTCACCGGGGATGCTCGAGTCGAGCATGACGACGGTGAGCGGCCCGACGCGGTGGACGCTGTTGACGGGAGTGGTCGAGGCGGGCTCGCCCAGCAGTGCGGTGCGGAAGTTCGCGCGGTCGTCGTGGTTGCCGGGCAGCAGGTACACGGGGATGTCTGCTTGCAGGGCAAGGCGTGCTTGCGCGTACTGCTCCGGCGTGCCGGAGTCGGTGATGTCGCCGGTCACCAGGATGACGTCGGGCCTGCGTGGCAGGTCCGCCAGGTAGCCCATCACCGCCTCCACCCGTTCGGTGTTGCGCGCGCTGAGGTCGAAGTGGGTATCGCTGAGCTGAGCCGCCAGGATCATCGGCAGTCGCTTTCTTCTCTGGGATCGCTCCGTTGCGTCAGAGTGTGCCGGTATGACTCATCGGCACCTCTCCAGGCTAGATGACCTGCGTTTATTCGTCTTCATGAGCCGTGCCACGGACCGAAACCCACGAGGTGGTCTGTGTCACCGCTCACCCGGGTGATTTCGCGGTTCGGGTGCGGTCGGCGAGCAGCTGTAGTACGCGCAGGAAAGTGTGGCGATCGGTGGCGGGTAGGTCGGCCAGTAGTCGCTTTTCCTGTTCCTGGATGTCGTGCTGGGCGCGGTCGCGCAGCTTCGCGCCGTCGGCGGTGAGCCGGATCAGGTTGACGCGCCGGTCGGCCGGATCGGGGTCGCGCAGGATCAGGCCGCGCTGCTGGAGGTCGTCGAGGACCGGGATGATCCGGGTCTTGTCCGCCCGGATCGTCTTGGCGAGCGCGGCCTGGGTGTGGACGGGCCCTTCGTCGAGTCCGAGCAGTACCACGTAGGCCCACATGGTGAGCCCGTGCCGGTCGAGGACGGGTCGCTCCGCCTCCGTCAGCGCACGGCCGAGCGGGACGAGCATGGCCGCGAGATCCGGCCGGGTCGCTTTCGGCATGGTCGAAATCTACCGCCGGACGGGTCGGTCGATGACCCTTGGCAGATCATAAGCATGAGCGTACGGTCAGCCTATGCGTACTATCTCGGAGGAAGATCGACTTCTCCTGGTCCGGCACGAGCGCGCGGTGCGGCTGAGTATCGACGCGGTCGAGGCGGCGTCCGATTCCGCATTGTCGACCGAAACGCCCTGTGCCGGTTGGGATCTGCGTGCTCTGCTGGACCACATGGGCACCCAGAACCGTGGTTTCGCCGCCGCCGCTCGCGGTGCGAACGACCCGGCGGTCTGGGCGGTGCGCCCCGCGATCGATCCGATCGGCGACTACATCCGGTCCGCCCACGACGTCGTCGCGGCCTTCGCCGCCTGCCAGGCCCGCACCCTGCATCTCCCCGAAATCCCGCCGGGCGAGTTCCCGGTCGCGACCGCCCTCGGCTTCCATCTCATCGACAGCGTCGTCCATGCCTGGGATGTCGCCCGGTCGGTAGGCCGAGCGATCGACCTGGACCCCGACCTGGCCCCGACCGCTCTGCGGATCGCCGAAGCGGTCCCCACCGGCACGGCTCGCCGTCGCCCCGGCGCCGCGTTCGGCCCCGCGCTCGAGGTCGCGGACACGACGGCAACTCTGGACCGCATCTTGCGCGTTCTCGGCCGTGCGCCCGAGTGGCTGCCGAGCCGGGCGTGAGGGTGTCAGCCGGAAATCAGCTGTGCGGCGGTGTGGAGAAGCCGCGCGCTCTCGTCCGGGTCGGACGTGAACGGCTCCCAGAAATCGGGGCCGGGGGTGGCCTCCAGATCGAGCAGCGGTGGGGTGAGCCAGTCGGCGTCGAGGCCGAGTCGCCAGGAGTGCAGGTGGGTGCGGGGCAGCGCGGCGGTGCGGTCGAACAGCGGGTCGCCCAGGATCGGGTGGCCGATCCAGGCCAGCTGCACGCGGATCTGATGGCGGCGCCCGGTCACCGGCCGCAGGGCGAGCAGTGCGTGCTCGCCGTGCCGGGCGACCGTGCTGAACAAGGTGCGCGACGGATAGTTCTTCGCGGGCAGCAGATCCGCCTCGTCGACGAACCACCGGTCACCCTCGCGCTGGATCGCCTCCCGTGGTGCCGCGATCCGCACCCGGTTCTTGCGCCCCACACTCAACGGAAGATCGATCTCACCGCCATCGGGCAGGTCGGCGCCCGACACGATCGCCAGATACGCCTTACGCGCGGTCTGATTGTTGAACTGCCTGGTCAGCGGTCCGTGCGCGGCCAGATCGGTAGCCAGTAGGACCAGTCCCGAAGTCACCTTGTCGATCCGGTGCACCGGATACAACTGCGTTCCCGCCGCCTGTGCCAACTCCACCAGATCGGTGTCGTGTCGCTCCCCGGTCACCGAGATCCCCGACGGTTTGTTCAACGCGAGCACCGCGTCATCGGCGAACACGGTGTACTCCTCGCGCACGCTGCGCCAATCCAAGTCCACTACAACACCCTAGGCAACGGTGTGCCGGCGCCGCTCGACGGCTGGTCAGCGGGCCGTCGCGCCGGAGCTGTGCACCTCGAAGCTGTGCACGTCGCAATCATGCCTGCCGCAGGCGGTGGGGGCGTAGGCGGTTGAAACCGCGAACGCGGACGCTGCGCAGGTGGCGGATGGCGAATTCGGGGTGGTCGTCGAGGGCAGAGGCCGCGGCGTCGTCGATGAGGATGTTGCCCGGCCGGGCGACGCCGGTCAGGCGGGCGGCGATATTGACCACCGAGCCGTAGAGGTCGCCGAAGCGTTGCAGCACCTCGCCGTAGGCGAACGCCACGCGCAGTTCCGGCGTGCCACCGACGAGCATGGTCGACTCCTGGATGGCCAGCGCGATGCGGGCGGCGGCGGCCGCGGTCTCGGCGGCGAACATCACCTCGTCGCCGACGTTCTTGATCACCCAGCCGCCGTTGTCGGTGATCGCCGAGGTGGTGGTCGATTCGAAAGCTTCGAGGAGCGTGGACAATTCGTCGGGGTGCAGGTGCCTGGTGAGCCGGGTGAAGCCGACCATGTCGGCGAATCCCACCGCCAGCGTCCGCATCGAACCTTCGCCCTGCGCCTCGCTCGACCTGGCGACCGCGGCCGCCAGGTGCCTGCGCCACACGTACGACTGCAACTGGTCGATGCTCGCCATGGTGGATTCCGTTGCGGCGCTGATCCGTTCCGTCAGCGGAATCGCGGGATCGGCCGCGGCGACGCGCGCCTTGATCTCGGCCAGCACCAGGTCGGCCTGCCACTCCGCCAGCCGCGCCATGCCCTGGCCGATCGTCCGCGCGGCCGCGGCCTGTTGCCGAATATCGGACGAGGCAACAACTTTCATACTCCGAAAGTTGGTGACCGCGGTGATATCGGTCTGCGTGAAGTCGACCTCGTCGTCCTCATTGGCCGGAAAACCCAGCGCCGTCCACAGCCGCCGCGACTCCGACTCCGGCACCCCCGACTGCTCGGCCACTTGCGTGCGCGTATATCGACGCGGCCCACCGAGCAGCGCTTCCTCGATACTGCGCTGCACCAATTCGGTCATCTCGGGCTCCGACATACTCAGACTCTACGACTGCGCCGCGCGAGTGACAGGCATCCTCGTCTCCACATTGGCAACGTTCATAAATCCGGGCCGGTGACACCTGGCACAACGCCGTCATGCCTGGTAACCCGTGACCTGGTCGCTTACCTGCAGGTGCGACTTCGCGCACTGCGCGGCTTCCTCGAAGGCGCGGCGGTGTCGGCCTCGCGCGGGCTGCCCGCGTCGACGATGGCGGTGATCGAGCTGTTGAAGGCGCGTCAGCGCAGCACGCTGTAGGTGGCCGACAGGGTGAAGCCGTGCTCGCCGACCTCGCAGCTCACCGTCCCCTGATAGCCGACGCCGCAGGTGGTGTTCTCCCGCGTGATCCGGTGACCTTCGGGGAGCACCCTCGCCGCCGGGTGGGTGAAGATAGGGCTGTCGGCGTCGACGAAGTGCGCCGCTTCGAGGATCCCGACCCGGAGCTGGTCGGTGCCCGCGGGCGCGTCGATCGGGACCGCGTCACACCCGGCCGGGCCGTTGTTCCAGTAGATGGCGCAGTGCCGTCCGTCGGGCGTGGTGAAGAAGACGGTGCCCGCGTATTCGGGTTCGGGAACCTGGTAGTCGACGGGGTCTACCGGCGTGTAATCACCGAGCCCCGACTGCGCGGCGGCCGGTCCCGCGGCCAGGAAACCGGCGGCCAGCGCGGCCCCGGACAGAACGGTGAGTGTGGATCGGATCAACATGGACGTCCTCCCTCGACTTGTTGTACCCGGTATTTCGCCGCCCCGACGCACCTCGTTAACCAACCGAACAATTCCCTTCGCATGATGCGATGCACGCGTATCCGCCGCTACCTTCTACGCTGGCTGCCATGTCGTCACCCGCTCTCGGCGAGTTCCTTCGCACCCGGCGCGCCCGCATCCAACCCGCCGCCGTCGGACTGAGCGAATACGGTCGCCGCAGGATGGTCGGATTGCGTCGCGAGGAAGTGGCGCAGCTGGCCGGCATGAGTGTGGATTACTACACCCGGTTGGAGCGGGGGCGCGATGAGGATTACCCCGATTCGGTGCTCGACTCCGTTGCCCGCGCCCTGCGTCTCGATGCCGCCGAGCGCGACCACTTCTACACGCTGGTCCGTCCTGCCGACCCCGACTACAACTACGCCCCGACCGTTCGCCCCGGCACCCAGCTGCTGCTCCACTCGATCACGACGCCCGCGTTCGTGCTCGGGCGCCACATGGAAGTGCTGGCCTGGAACGACATGGGCGACAAGATCTTCGGCTTCGACGCGGTCGCCGACCCCGAACGCAACCTGGCTCGCTTCACGGTGCTGAACCCCGCGGCGGGCGTGTTCTATCCCGACTGGGAACCGGTTGCCGCGGAGACCGCCGCCTATCTCCGTCGCCAGGTGGACCGCTGCCCGCGTGATCGCAGGCTGACCTCACTCATCGACGAACTCACCGCCGCCAACCCGGTGTTCCACCGCATCTGGTCGATCCACACCCCGGCAGGCAATACGCACGGCGACAGGCTGATCCAGCATCCGGTGGTCGGCCGGATCGAATTCGGTTACGAGACATTGGCTTTGCCGGGTGATCTGGATCAGCTGCTGGTGGTGTACACCGTGCACCCGGATTCGGCGGCAAGCCAGGCGGTCGCCGCGTTGGGTACGCGGGAACTGGTCGGCGCCAGCTGACCGGGCAGTTCACACCGGGGTTGGAACCGCTTGCTCGCGAATGAGACGCTCGAAGCATGACGATCGAGCAAGTAACCGACTACGTGACCGGCCTCGGCGGAGTGCTGGTGCTGCGGCCGACCGAGGGGAGTGAGGCTCCCGAGATCAGCTGGGGCGACACCTTCTTCTACTACGCCCCCGACGGCGTCGTTCCCGCCGGTCAGCCCTTCGCCACCATCGTGACCAAGGACTACCCCGGCGACGAGACATCCGACCTGAATCGCCCCGGCAGCTTCCGCGTCAATATCGCCGTGAGCAAGACGACC
>NZ_JBHWZY010000119.1:0-11562 GCF_042727815.1 Nocardia sp. NPDC060220 | reverse complement strand
CCGACATCCCGTTCGAACGCCTGGTGGAACTGCTCAACCCCGAGCGCTCCACCGCGCGGCACCCGCTGTTCCAGGTGGCGCTGTCGTTCGAGAACCTGCCCGACGCCGGCTTCGAGCTGCCCGGCCTGTCGGTCTCGGCCGTCGACTTCGACGTCGACACCGCCAAGTTCGACCTGCTGCTCACCGTGCGGGAAGCCGCAGCTGGTGATGACGCGGGCGCCTACGCCGAGTTCTCCTACGCCAGTGCGCTGTTCGACCAGTCGACCGTGGAGAAGTTCGCGCAGCGCTTCCAGCGACTACTCGCCGAGGTCGTCGCCGACACCACCATCCCGGTCGGTGACCTCGAACTCCTCGACAGCGCCGAGCGCACCGAACTGCTCAGCCGCACAGGCGGTCCCGCCGCAGCGGTGAGCACCCTGCCGGAGCTGCTGGCCCAGGCCGTGGCAACCAACCCGACGGGTCAGGCCATCGTGGCGCCGGGCGAGTCGGCCTCGCTGACCTACGCCGAGCTCGACGCGGCGTCTTCGCGCCTGGCACGGGTGCTCATCGAGCGCGGTGCGGCACCGGAGACCGTCGTCGCCATCGCCATGCAGCGTTCGCTCGACACGACCCTGGCCATCTGGGCCGTCAGCAAGACCGGCGCGGCGTTCCTCCCGGTCGACCCGAAGTACCCGGCCGAGCGCATCGCGCACATGATGTCGGACTCCGGTGCGGCACTGGGCATCACGGTGTCCGCCGAGGCCGACCACCTGCCGACGCCCGTGCTGGGCGACTGGCTGACCCTCGACGACGCGGCCACCGAGGCCGAGGTCGCCGCACAGTCCGACGCCCCGATCACCGAGGCCGATCGCCGTGGCGAAGTCCGCCCCGGCAACACGGCTTACATGATCTACACCTCGGGTTCGACGGGTCTGCCCAAGGGCGTCGTCGTCACCCATGCCGGTGTGCCCAACTTCGCCGCCGCCCAGGTCGCGCAGTTCGGTCTCGACAAGAACGCGCGGACCCTGGCGTTCGCGTCACCGTCGTTCGACGCGTCGATTCTCGAGTTCCTCCTGGCCGTCGGCTCGGCGGGCACCCTCGTGATCACACCGGTCGGTGTGGTCGGCGGCGAGGAGCTGGCCGACATCATCGCCGGCGAGCAGCTGACCCATGTGTTCCTCACCCCGCTGGTCGCGGCGTCGATGGAACCCGCGGCACTGGCCGGGCTCGAAGCGCTGATCGTCGGTGGCGACAAGGCTCCCGTCGACCTGGTCGCGAACTGGCACAGCGCGGGTACCGACCCGGCGCTGCACCGGTTCTACAACGCCTACGGTCCCACCGAGGCGACCATCGCCACCAACCTGTCCGATCCGCTGCTGCCGGCCGACACCATGAACATCGGTGGCCCGATCGCGGGCGCGACCGTGTACGTGCTCGACAGCCGCCTGCGCCCGGTCCCCGAGGGCGTGGCCGGTGAGCTGTACCTCGGCGGTGTCCCGCTGGCGCGCGGCTACCACGCGCGCCACGGCCTCACCGCCGAACGTTTCGTGGCCAGCCCGTACGTAGCGGGCGAGCGCCTCTACCGCACCGGTGACGTCGTCGCCTGGCGTACGGTGCACGGCAAGCCGGTCGTGGAATACGTGGGCCGCAACGACTTCCAGGTGAAGATCCGCGGTTTCCGCATCGAACTGGGCGAGATCGACGCGGTCCTCACCGCGCACGACGACGTCGAGTTCGCCGCCACCATCGGCCGCAAGACCGACGCGGGCGCCACCATCCTGGTGTCCTACGTCCGCGGCAACGTGGATCCGGCCGCCCTGGTCGAGTACGCGGCGCAGCACCTGCCCGCGCACATGGTGCCCGCCGCCGTGATGGTCCTCGACGAGATCCCGCTGACCCCCGCGGGCAAGCTCGACCGGCGCGCACTGCCGGAGCCGGTCCTCGCTCCGCGCGAGTTCCGCTCGCCGACCAGCGAAATCGAGGCGATCATCGCCACCGTCTTCGCCGAAGTGCTCGGCGTGGACGCCGTGGGCCTGGACGATTCGTTCTTCGCCCTCGGCGGCGACTCGATCCTGTCCATCCAGCTGGTCTCGCGGGCCAAGGATCGCGGCGTGCTGTTCAAGCCGCGTGATGTGTTCGACAAGCGCAGCGTGGCAGGGCTTGCCGAGATCGCCGTGCTCGCGGGCGACGCCGAACAGATCGTGCTCGAGGAACTGCCGGGCGGCGGTGTCGGCGATATCCCGATGCTGCCGATCATGCGCCAGATTCTGGCGAGCGGTTCCACCTACGACCGGTTCTCCCAGTCGATGGTGCTGCGTCTGCCCGACAACATCACCGCCGATGTCCTGCACGCCACGATCGGCGCGGTCTTCGACCACCACGATGTGCTGCGCTCGCGAGTGGCGAAGGACGCCGCGAACGGGTGGATCTTCGAGGCTCTGGCACCGGGCGAGGTCGACGTGACCACGCTCGTGCGCCGGGTCGAGGTCGCCGGTGACATCGCCGACGATCAGCTGTCCAAGCTGGCCAGCGTCGAATACGACGAGGCCATGGGCCGTCTCGACCCCGCGAGCGCCGCCATGGTGCAGTTTGTCTGGTTCGCCTTCGGTGAGCCCGCCGAAGGTCCGCGCCGGCGCGACGCCCTGCTCATCGTCGGCCACCACTTCGTGATCGACGGCGTCTCCTGGCGCATCCTGATCCCGGATCTCGGCATGGCCTGGGGACAGATCGCGGCGGGCCAGCAGGTGACGCTGCCGGTCAACGGCACCTCGATGCGTCGCTGGGCGCACAGCCTGGTCGAGCAGTCGACCGATCGTCGCGCGGAACTGCCGTTCTGGCGCGAGGTGTCGGCCACCGTCGATCCGCAGCTCGGCGCGCGGGCCTTCGACCCGCAGGTCGACACCTTCGCCACCGTCGACCGGGTACAGGTCACCCTCTCGCCCGAGGTCACCGACGCGGTCCTCACCGCGATCCCGGGCCTCTACCACGGCGGCGTCAACGACGGTCTGCTCACCGCACTCGCGCTGGCCGTATCCCGTTGGCGTGGAGACGAATCCGGCACCGCGGCGCTGATCAAGCTGGAAGGCCACGGCCGCCAGGAAGAGATCGTGGCCGGTGCGGATCTGTCGCGCACCGTCGGCTGGTTCACCACCGCGTTCCCGGTCCGGCTGGACCTGGGCGGTGCCGACCTCGACGACGCGTTCGCCGGTGGCGCCGCGCTCGGTGACGTCATCAAGTCGGTCAAGGAACAGATGCTCGCGGTGCCGGACAAGGGCATCGGCTTCGGCATGCTGAAGTACCTCGACGGTGCCGACCTGCCGAGCGTGGGCCAGATCAGCTTCAACTACCTCGGTCGCGCGACCGCCGGTGAGATCCCGGCCGAACTCGCCGAACTCGGCTGGGTGCCGGTGGCGGATCTGGGCCAACTCGACGCCGAGATGGACCTCGACATGCCCGCCAACGCGACCCTCGATATCAACGCCATCGTCAACGACGGCGACGAGGGACCACAGCTCGGCGCGAACATCGCCTTCCCGAAGGGCCTGCTCACCGCCGAGCAGGCACAGGAGTTCGCTGATCTGTTCGTGGCCGCGCTCACTGCGCTCGCCACGCACGCCCAGCGGGTCGACGCGGGTGGCTTCACCCCGTCCGACATGTCCCTGGTCCGGGTCGGCCAGTCCGACCTCGAGCTGTGGGAGCGCGACTACCCGTCGCTGTCGGAGGTGTGGCCGCTCTCGCCGCTGCAGGCGGGCCTGATGTTCCACGCCATGCTCAGCTCGGCGACCGTCGACGTCTACACCGTGCAGGCCGTCCTCGACCTCACCGGCACCCTCGACACCGAGCGCCTGCGCGGCGCCGCCCAGGCCGTGCTCGACCGGTACCCGAACCTGCGGACCGCGTTCGTCACCGATTCGGCCGGTCAGCCGGTGCAGGTGGTGCTCTCCGAGCTCGAGGTCCCGTGGCGTGAGGTCGACCTCACCGACCTGCCCGAAGACGAGCGGATGCCGCGCATGCGGCAACTGCTGCAAGCCGACCAGGCGAACCAGTTCGACATGGCCACCGCGCCGCTGATCCGCTTCGGTCTCTACAAGATCGACGAGGAGCACTCGCACCTGGCGATCACCGTGCACCACATCCTGGTCGACGGCTGGTCCATGCCGCTGCTCATGCGCGACCTGCTCGTGCTGTACGCGGTGCACGGTGACCTCACCGCGCTCCCGCGCGTGGCGTCCTACCGCAACTTCTTGTCCTGGCTCTCGGGCTGGGATCGCGAAGTGTCGCTGCAGGTGTGGGCCGACGCGCTGGCCGGGGTCGAAGGTCCCACCCAGCTCGCGCCCGCGCCGCGCACCGAGGAACGCTACGAGCTCGGCAAGGTCATCGTCGAGATCGACAACGACCGCACCAGGGCGCTCGGCAAGTTCGCCGGCGAGCTCGGGGTCACCGTGAACACGATGCTGCAGACCGCGTGGGGCATCGTCGTCGGTCGCCTCACCGGCCGCGACGACGTGGTGTTCGGCGCGACCGTCTCGGGTCGCCCGGCGGAACTGCCCGGCGTCGAGTCGATGGTCGGCCTGTTCATCAACACCCTGCCCGTGCGCATCCAGATCGACGACCGGATGACCGCGGAGAAGCTGACCCAGCGAGTGCAGTCCGAGCAAGCCGAGCTGCTCAGCCACCACTTCGTCGGTCTGTCCGACATCCAGCGGGTGACGGGCATGGGCTCGCAGTTCGACACGCTGGTGGTGTTCGAGTCCTACCCGATGGACAAGGACGCCGTCACCGCGGCGAGCTCGATCGACGGCATGCAGGTCACCGGTGTCGGCCTCGACGACGCGACCCACTACCCGCTCACCCTGGTGGTGATGGCCGAGTCGACCATCGAGATCACGATGAAGTACCTGACCAGTACCTTCACCGCCGACGAGGTCCGCACGCTGTCGCAGCGCCTGCTGCGGGTGCTCGACGAGCTGCTCGACAACCCGTCCGGTCTGGTCGGCGACATCGACATCCTCGATGCGAGCGAACGCGCTCAGCTGCTCGCCGATTCCGGTGTGACAGCCGCTGTTTCGGCTCCGGTTGTTTCCGGTGTCGGCGCGCAGACGGTGGCCAAGATCCTCGCCGAGGTCGTCGAAGCCGATCCGCAGGCTCCGGCGTTGCTGCGCGGTGACAGCGAAATCGCCTACAGCGCACTGGATCGCAAGTCCTCCCAGCTGGCCCGGGTGCTCATCGCGCGCGGTGCGGGTCCCGGCGACGTGGTCGCGATCTCGCTGCCGCGCAGCGTGGATTCGGTCCTGGCCGCCTGGGCGGTCCAGAAGGCGGGTGCCGCGGTGCTGTTCGCGGGCGAACTCTCCGGCGTCGAGATCGCCGCCGCGGGAGCTCTTTTCGGGATCAGCGCGTCGCCGGTCGCCGGGGTGGCGGGTCAGTGGCTGATCCTGGCCGACGTCGAGGACGAGATCGCCGCGGCCGCGGCCCATCCCGTCTCCTACGCCGACCGCGTCCGCCCCCTGGCCGAGGACCACCCGGCCTTCGTGCTGGTCTCGGGCGAGAACACCACGGCCCTGGCCCAGTCCGACGCGGTGGCCCTCGCCGAGCGCCTGCGCGATGAACACGCCATCGACTACGAAGGCACCACCTACACCACCCACGCCTCCGGCCCGGCCGCGGTCCAGGAATTCCTGGCCTCGTCCACGGCGGGCGCCCTGTCGGTCCTGCCCGACGCCTCGGTCGAAGACGACCTGGCCGAGGGCGAGGTCACCCACTGGTTCGTCGCGGCAGGCGATCCGACCGACGCGGCCGAGGGTGAAGTGACGGTGATCGTCGCCGAATAGTCCGCCGCTACTCGCCTACCGGAGCGCTCGGTAGGCGAGTAGTTGTGGCGCAGGTGCCCTCGTCGGCCCTATCCTGGGTGCAGGAACAAGGGGAGGGCCTATGACCGATCAGCACGACGACCAGACCGATCCACGAGCGCAGTGGCGACAGCTTCCGCCCGCTCCCGCGGAGTGGATCGAGGAAACCCCGGCCAACACCCAAGCCACCGATCTCGGACTCCCCGCGATCGACCTCACCGAGGAATTCGTCCGCAAGTACGGCCTGTGATGTAGTTCCCCCCGATGTGACGTGGGGTCCTTCTTTCCGAAATGTGCTCGAAGCAGAACCGGGATAAGGTCCGGGTTCGCTTCGGGAAAAAGGAAGGGAGCGGTTGCCATAACGCTTCGGATTTGGCTGAGCAGTGCGGGCGCGGCCAGCGTTCAGGTCATGCGGTTGCTACGGGAGAACCCTGATGGGGTCGAGGTCACTGTTTTCGCCAGCAATGTGGATCCGAGTGCGGCAGCTCTCTCGGCGTGTGATGTGTCGGCGATCGAACCTCGGTATGTCAGCAACGAGGAGTATGCGCAGTTCGCGCTCGATTTCTGTCGGACACATCGCATCGACGTGCTCATTCCGCCGCGACGGCTCGACGCACTGGCGGGCCGCGCGGCGGACTTCGCCGCGGTCGGTACCAGTCTGATGTGTTCGCCGCTGTCCGCGGTGACGGCGCTGACCAGCAAGGTTCTCACCTACGAGATAGCCGGTGCCGCGGGGATTCCCGTACCGCCGTGGCGCGAGGCGGCCGACGTCGATGAGTTCTACGCGGCTGTCGACGAGCTTTCGCTCACCGGGGAGACGCTGTGTATCAAGCCCAGCGGTGAGTACTCGGCGTTCGGCTTCCGCATCCTCGACGACCGCCCGCTGACCATGGCGAACCTGCGGGTCGCGCCCCGGCCGGTGGCCTCGGTCGAGGCGGTCGCGGGGGCGATGCGGCGGGCGGCGGAAGAGGGCGAAGCGGTGCCGCCGCTGCTCGTGATGCCGTTCCTCGAAGGACCGGAGATCAGCATCGACTGCCTCTCCGCTTCGGGAGGCGAACTGCTGATGGGTATTCCGCGGGCCAAGCAGGGGCGTTTCCGCATCCTGCTCGACGATCCCGCGCTGGTCGACATCGCGCGCCGGCTCGTACGGCATTTCGAACTGGCGTATCTGACGAATGTTCAATTGCGTTATCGCGGTGGCGAACCGGTGCTGCTCGAGGCGAATCCACGCCCCTCGGCGGGCCTGTTCCACACATCGTTCGCGGATGTGAACCTGCCATGGGCCGCGGTTCGGCTGCTGCTGCAAGGGGATTCGGGATTGCGCCGACTGCCGCGGCTCGGCGCCTGCCTCGCCGTGGCGGAAGCGGTGATGGAGGTCGCGCCGCAATCGGACGGTCAGTTCCCCGGTGCCGTGCGCAGGAGCGCGGACCTGGTGCCCGGTTGATCGGCTGCCGGAGTCGGTCACTCGCCGGTGGTGAACAGGCCCCGCTTCATCGCGACGATGACCGCGTGGGTGCGGTCGTTGACGTCGAGTTTGGCGAAGACGCGCAGGAGATGGGTTTTGACGGTGGCTTCGGCGATGACGAGGCGCCGGCCGATCTCGGGGTTGGACAGGCCGTCGGCGACCGCGCGCAGGACGTCGATTTCTCGCGGTGTCAGGGTGACCGGCTCGGGGCGGCGGATGCGGGCGACCAGGCGTTCGGCGACCCGGGGCGCCAGGACAGTCTGGCCGCGGGCGGCGGCGTGGATGGCGTCGACGAGTTGATCGCGGGTGGTGTCCTTGAGGAGGTAGCCGATGGCGCCCGCTTCGATGGCGCGTTCGATCTCGGCATCGGTGTCGTAGGTGGTGAGGATCAGGACGCGGGTTCCGGTGCGGCGCACGATGTCGCGGGTCGCGGTGACGCCGTCCAGAACCGGCATTCGTAGATCGAGCAGCGCAACATCGGGGCACAGCCGTTCGGCGAGATCGATGGCTTCCGCGCCGTCGGCCGCCTCGCCGACGATCCGGATGGACGGTTCGGCCTGCAACAGCGCGACGAGACCCGCCCGCATCACGAGGTGATCGTCGGCGAGGATCAGGCGCAGGGGCTCGGTCACGTCGGTCCGGTCGCGGGGAGAAGGGCGAAGATCCTGGTGCCCTCGCCGGGCGAGCTGGTGACGGCGAATTCGCCACCGAGTTCGGCCAACCGGTTACGCATCCCGTTCAGGCCGAATCCACGAGCCTCGCGCGGTGCGAAACCGATTCCGTCATCGGTGATCTCGAGTTCCGGTCCGGCATCGGTGTAGGAGAGAACCACGCTCACAGTGCTCGCCTTCGCGTGCTTGCTCACGTTGGCCAGTGACTCCTGCGTGCAGCGCAGCAGTCCGATTCTGGTGGGTTGGTCGCAGACGATGTCCGCCAGTTCGGCGTGCACGGTCAGCCCGGTGTCTTCGACGAAGCTATCGAGGACCCGGCGCAGCGTCTGGGCGATCCCGGTGCTGTCCGCGGGAGTTCCGCCGACCAGCACCCTTGCCTCGGTGAGGTTCTCGCGGGCGGTGCGCTCGATCGACAACAGCTGTTTGGCGGTGGCCGCCGGATCGGTGCCGATGCCGTCGCGGGCCGCCTCGGCCAGCACGACGATGGAAGCGAAGCCCTGGGCGAGCGTGTCGTGGATTTCGCGGGCGATCCGTTCGCGTTCCTCGGCCGCGCCCTGCCGCTGGTGGGCGGCGGCCAGATCCGATTGGGTGCGTTCCAGCTCGGCGCCGAGGGCACGAGTGCGTTCGGCGCCCTGCCTGATCACCTGGTCCATCCACAGCCCGAGCAGGACGCCGCCCGCGTATCCGAGCAGGGTGAAGGTGGCATTGCCGGGGGAGAAGATCGGTCCGGTGAGATTCCCGATGAGGGTGGCTACCGCCGCCGCGCTGAGGTAACCGACCGCGCGGCGCGGTGTCGGAGTGTAGATCCAGAACAGCGGAATGGAGACGATGAAGAAGGCCGCACCGCCCTCGAGCAAGATCGCTGTCATGCCGAGGACGGCGACCAGCAGGCACAGAAAGCCGGTGGTGCCGACGACGCGGTGACGCGGAAAGGTCGTCAGCGCCAGATAACTCGCGGCCAGCGCCGTGATCAGGATCCACGTCGAGTACTTCGTCATATCGGTGCGATCGTGCACGGCGATCACGGGCGGGCCGAGGCCGAACAACACCCAGCATCCGGCGTACCACCGGCGCAGAATCCGCATCCGGGTCGGCCTCTCCTCCATTTCGCTCAGCCTACTTTCACCGGCTCGGCGGTGCGGGCGGGGCGGGCGGGCCACCAGGTGCGATCACCCAGCAGCAGCAACATCGCGGGCAGGATCACGATCCGGATCACGAACGCGTCGAGCAGGACCGCGGCCGCGAGGGCGAAGCCCATCTGCTTCATCTCCATGATGTGCAGCGGAACGAAGCTCGCGAACACTGTGACCATGACGAACGCGGCGCTGGTCACCGCGCTCGCCGAACCGCCGACGCCGTCGAGTACGGCCCGGCGGGTCGGCAGGCCGGCGCGTGCGAGCTCGCTGATGCGGCTGAGCACGAAAATCTGGTAGTCCATCGACAGTCCGAACAGGATCACCAGCAGCAGCAGGGGGACTCGGGAGCCGATCGAGCCGGTCGAATCGAAGTCGAGCAGGCCCTCGGCCCAGGTGTTCTGGAAGACCGCGGTCAACAGGCCCAGCGATGCGCCCGCCGAGAGCAGATTCAGCACGACACCGATCGATCCGAGGACCACGGAGCGGAACGTCACGACGGTGAGGACGAACGTCACCAGCAGCAACGTCGCGATGATCAGGGGCAGCTTCTGTTCCTGGTGGCGCGGGTAGTCGGCATAGCGAGCGACATCACCGGTCACCGCGTAGTTCACGCCGGAGAGGGTGCCGACGGTTGCCGGTAGGTAGTCCGTGCGCAGGCGTTCGAGGGACTGTTGGGCCGCATCGTCGCTGACGTGGTGCTGGACCGGCAGTTCCAGCAGGCTGACCCGGCCGTCGGAGGAGGTGCGCAGTTCGGTTTCGCCCGCGAGGGCGGGATCGGACTCGGCTCGTCGAGCCAGTGCGCGCAGCGCGTCGGTGACCTCGTCGGCTCGCTGCGGCTCGGCCGCCACCACGACCTGGTGCATCGACTTCAGCTGAGGGAACGCGGTAGTGAGCCGATCGAACGTTTGCATGGCGGGGATGGAGCGGGGATGGGTCTCGCGGCCCATGTCGGTGAGGTCGAGGCCGAGCAGTGGCACGGTGAGCGCGAGCATGGCCAGCACCGCGACGGTCAGTGCGGCTACCGGGCGTGCGGCGGTCAGTCGCAGCAGCGAACCGGTGAGTCGGCCGGTGCTCTCTCGCTCCGGTGTTGAGGGCTTGCGGGCCGCGCGCCGCTCGGCTCGATCGGTCAGCACTGTCAGCAGGGCGGGCAGTGCGGTGAGCGAGCTGGCCACCGCGACCAGGGTGACCAGAATCGCGGCGGTCGCGATCGAGGAGAAGACCACGTCGTCGGCGAGATACATCGTCGCGCTGGAGACCGCGACGGCGATACCGGAAACCACCACCGCGCGCCCGGAGGTCGCCGCGGCCAGTTCCACCAGCGCCCGTGAACTGAGCGCGCCGCCCGCGCGGGCCCGCTCCTCGCGCGCCCGCTTCAGATAGAACAGGGTGTAGTCGACGCCGACCGCCATCCCGATCAGCAGGATGATGTTCGTGCCGACACCGTTGTCGGGGAACAGGTGTGAAGCGGGCAGCGACAGCCCGATCGCCGCGACGATCGACGATATCGCCAGCAACAACGGCACCAGAGCCATTGCCGCCGAACGGAACACGACGAGCAGGGTGAGCAGGGTGATCGGCAGCGCGATCATCTCGGTTCTCGCCAGATCGCGCCCGCGCAAGGCTTCGACACCGCTGCTGATGGAGGGACCGCCGGTCTGCTCGACCTGTAGGTCCGGGTATGCCCGCTGTACCTGATCGGTTTGCGCGCGCAGCGCGGCCACGTGCTTCTTGGCATCGAGTTCGGCGCCCGCCATGGTCACGTCGACGCGCAGCACCGTCCCATCCGGTGAATACACCGCAGCATCAACGGATCTGACCTCGGGCAGTGTCAGCATTCGGTCGGTGACGTCCTGAGCGGCGTTGTGCGCGGCAGTTCCGCCGCCGGTGATCAGCACCCGTTCCATCGGCGCCTGCTGCAACCCGCCCGAGGTCGCGATCGCCTCACCGCGGCCCGCCTCGCCGATCCAGAAGTCCTCGGTGGCTGCGGGTTTCCCGCCGATGCCGACCCCGATTCCGACGCACAACGCCACGAAGACGAACCAGCCCACAATGGCCCGCCACGGATGGCGCGCGCTGGCAACGGCGATCAATACCAAGCGATTTCGCATGTCGTCAATGCTGCTCGGGTGGCCGGTGCCGTAGACAGCATCGACCGGTCGAACTTCGTGTCCACCGATCGGTGGACAACCTCTGGCCACATTCCGGAACGGTGTATTCGGTGGCGCGGAGGTCACGGGGCGGTAACACTCGTTTTCGCGGTGTCACGCCGGAAAAACCGCCGGCTTCCGCGGCAGGGGACGTTTCGCGGGCGACCGTCGAAGCCCGGAAGTGACAGTTCCGCGATGCCACTGCGTCTGACGTAATGCTTTCTTGCCTGGAGTTTGCCCTCGTCACAGCGAAGACTGAGGGAGCGCGCACCATGGCGACCCCGGCCGGCGTGCCGGTGCTGACGACGTCGCCGGGGT
>NZ_JBHWZY010000118.1:0-11644 GCF_042727815.1 Nocardia sp. NPDC060220 | reverse complement strand
CACCTTCAATGTCCCGTTCTCGACGAGCTCGATCGACTTCAGTGCCGCATTCGCGATCGGCACGATCTGGTCGTCGTCGCCGTGCGCGATGAAGACCGGCACCTTCAGGGCCTTCAGATCCTCGGTGAAGTCGGTCGCGGAGAACGCGGCGACACACTCGTAGGCGGCCTGGATCCCCGCGAGCATGCCCTGGCGCCAGAAGTCGTCCTGCGCGCCCTTCGAGACGACGGCGCCCTCGCGGTTGAAGCCGAAGAACGAGGGGGCGAGCTCCTGATAGAAGCTGGAGCGGTCGCTGAGCACCCCGGCGCGGATATTGTCGAACACCTCCATCGGCAGGCCGTCGGGATAGGCCTCGGTGGCGACCATGATCGGTGGGACCGCGCCGATGGTGACGACCTTGGCGACCCGGTCCACACCGTGCTGGGCGGCGTAACGCACTACTTCGCCACCTCCGGTCGAGTGCCCGACCACGATGACATCGCGCAGGTCGAGTGACTCGATCAGCTCGGCGAGATCGCGCGCGTAGGTGTCCATGTCGTTGCCCTGCCACGGCTGCGAGGAGCGGCCGTGACCGCGGCGGTCGTGTGCGATGACGCGGTAGCCCGCGTCGGCGAAGGTCTTGCGCTCCAGCGCCCACGCGTCGGAGCTCAGCGGCCAGCCGTGGCTGAACACCACAGGTCGTCCGGTGCCCCAATCGGAGAAATAGATCTCGGTGCCGTCGGTGGTGGTGAAGTAGGGCATTGTGCTGTGCTCCTGTCGGAGATGCGGACGAATAGGTTGCCCATAGTTGTCGAGCGCCGGTGCGCTGTCGCCCACCGGAACGGCCGAAGATCCCGCCATTCCGGCCGAGTATTAGATTTATCGGCATGTCCACACCCCGGAATCGCCTACGTCACAGCGCATCCAGTGGTACACGGCGTATCGGGTTTCTCCTGTTCGACGGGGTGAAGGCGCTCGACTACGTCGGTCCCGCAGAGGTATTCGTCGAGGCGAATCAGTTCGCCGATGCCTACGAGATCGTGCTGATCTCGCCCACGGGCGCACCGGTGCACAGCTCGGTGGGCCAGGGAGTTGCTGTGACGACTTCCGTGGCGGACGCGCCCCCGCTCGACACGCTCGTGGTGCCCGGCAGCGAAGTGCGCCCCGCCGAGTTCGTACGTCCCGATCTGGTCGAGGCCGCTCGCGTTCTCGCGGCGCGCAGTCGTCGGGTCGTTTCCATCTGCAGTGGCGCCTTCGTGCTCGCCGAACTCGGGATGCTGGACGGCCGAAGCGCGACCACGCACTGGAAATTCGCCGCCGAGCTCGCCCGCCGGTATCCCCAGATCGACGTGCAGGCGGACCGGATCTTCGTGCGGGACAACGACATCGCGACCTCGGCGGGCGTCGCAGCGGGCATCGACCTCGCACTCGCACTGGTGGCGGACGATCTGGGCAGCGACATCGCTCGCCAGGTCGCTCAGGGGCTTCTCGTCTATCTGCAGCGTTCCGGCGGGCAGACCCAGTTCTCGACGCCCATGCGCGCCGTCGCCCTGCCGCCCGGTCCGGTGCGCGTGGTCACCGACCTGATCGCCAGGGACCCCGCCGCGCGGCACAGCGTGGTGGACCTGGCGCGATACGTCAATGTGAGCGTCCGCCACCTCACCCGCCTGTTCACCGAGGAGACCGGGCTCAGCCCGGCCGAGTACGCGGCGAATGTGCGCTTCGATCTCGCCCGGGCCGAGCTCGAAGCCGGCAGTTCGGTGAGCCGGGCCGCCTCCGGCGCGGGTTTCGCCAGCGCCGAGGCGCTACGCCGGGCCTTTGTGGCGCGGCTCGGGGTGTCGCCCTCGGACTACCGGCGCAGGTTCGAATCCGAGGCGAGTGCGTAGCGGGTCTCAGCGGGCGGTCGGCGGGGCGATCTGCCAGTGCTGGTTGAGCGCGCCCGCGATCTCGGGCAGCACGGTGATCGGGATTCGCTTGGCGCGCAGCATTTCCCGGATCTCGCTCACCTGTTCGCGCTTGCGCATGTCGTAGGCGCCGGTGACGGGGCGGATCACCGGCGGGATGGACAGCAGTACGAGCTCGTCGGCCGACTCGCCGTTCAGGTCGAGTGCCAGTGCCCAGCGGGCGTGCTCGTCGAGGGTGAAGCGGCCGGCGACGACACGGTCCCACGGCACGGTCGACGAGCGGAACGGGGTCCGCGCGTAGATGGCGTGCTCGTGCAGTTCGATGACATCACGGACGAACAGCGCGACACCCACCGCGAACCCGCCCACCGCCCCGACCAGCAGGCCGGTGATCACCCGGTTCACCCCGAACATCGCCAGGAACAACCCGACGACGCCCGTGGTGACCAGGACCGCGATCAAGCAATAGAACAGACTCCGCCTGGTGGACACCACACCGGCACGCACGACCGACATGCGGACCTCCCTCTCCAGCTCGCCGGGCCCGATGCTCGCGCCGATCGGCGAATCACGATTCGTGGCTCACCCTAGCGGTGCGCATCGCCGCGGACTCACGAGCCGAGCGACACCGCTGCCTCCGAGGTCTCGACGAGGAAGGTGAAGGTCTCCTGGAAGTACAGCTGCACCGTCTCGGCATCGTGGCTGAGGTAGCCGATCGACAGGTCCTGGCCCAGCGCGAGCTCGAAGTCGCCGCCGCGGGTGGTGAGCGCGAAACCGCCGGAGATCGCCGGCGCCCAGATGATCTCGCCATCGATCAGCCGCTCGATGTGGGTCCGGATCGGGTGACCGTGATCGGAGGTCTCGCTGACCTGGGTGTACAGCTCGGCGCTGAGCACCACCGAATACGGGCCCTGCACGCCGGCCAGGCGCAGGCCGGTGAGGGCGTGCGAGATGGCATCGGGAATGTCGACGACGTTGCTCGGCAGCGCGACGGGGGAGTTCGAGGCGGCATCGCGGATCCCGGTGATGCCCGCGGCGGCGTAGCTCTCGAAGATCGCACGGTCTTCGGCGAAGGCGATCTTCTGCGCGGCGTCCTTGAGGTTGTCGAGGTCGGCGTCGCCCGCGCCGCGCTCGATGTCGTCGAGCTCGGAGCGTTGCAGGGTGAACGGCACCCGCAGCTCGATAACCGGTTGGATCAGGCGCTGATGAGCCTGCACGCCGTCGTCGGGCGAGGCGATCGAGGTGATCCGGCCGAGGTTGCGGGCCGAGAAGTCGAAACCGTGCGGTCCCGACACGTCGACCACCCGGCGACCCGCGATATTGCGCTTGAACGTGCGGGTCGCCTCCTCCTCGATCTGCGACCAGGCTTCGCCGGTGATCGGCGCGAGTTCGCGATGCAGGTTGTTCATTCAATTACTCCTTTTCATCGTGCCGATTGCGAGGGAGCCGTCCGAGCGAGCGGCTGCCGCCGCGTTCGCACGTTCGACGGGGACGATTTCGGGCAGTGTCGCCGGCTCGATCTCGGTGGCCGCCGTGTCGGGTGCGTCGGGCAGGTCATCGAGGAAATCCACGGTGGGAGTGAAGAAGAGCGTGCCGGTCACGGCGAAAGAGAAGTCGAGGATGCGGTCGTAGGCGGCCTCGTCGGTACCGAGGAACATCCGTTCGAGCATGCGTTCGGTGACGCTCGGGGTGGCGGCGTAGGCCACGTAGTAGGTGCCGAACTCGCCGGTGCCGATGGTGCCGAACGGCATATTGGCGCGCACGATCTGGCGTTCGGTGCCGTCGGCTTCGGTGATGGTGTTCACCGCGACGTGCGAGTCGGCGGGTTTCACGTCGTCGGGCAGTTCGTAGTCGGCGAGCTTGGTCCGCCCGATCACCCGCTCCTGTTCCTCGATCGACAGTGCGTTCCACTGGTCGAGCGGGTGGGTGTACTTCTGCACGACCACGTAGCTACCGCCGGTGAACTCGGGGTCCTCGTCGCCGATCAGCGCCGCCGAGGCCGCGCTCGGGCCCTCCGGGTTCTCGGTACCGTCGACGAAGCCGAGCAGGTCGCGCTGCTCGAAATAGCGAAAGCCGATCGTCTCGTCGACGATGGTCGCCGCGCCTTTGAGGCGAGCGCCGATCACCATGGCGAGTTCGAAGCACGGGCCCTGAGTTTCGCCTTTGATATGGAAGAACAGGTCGCCAGGGGTGGCCGGTGCGCTGTGGATCGGGCCGTTGTAACCCGGGAAATCGTGCAGCTCAGCGGGTTTCGGGCCGACGAAGAGCCGGTCCCAGGCCGCGGAGCCGATCGAGGTGACGCAGGTCAATCCTTCACCGGGCACCCGGAAACCGATCGAACGGCGCAATCCGGAGAGATCTGCCAAGAGGTCACGGACCGCGGATTCGCCACCGGAGTCGATGGTGGCGACAAGGAAAATCGCGGACGGCGTGAGTGGATCGAGGATCGGCTGTGGCTCACCCATGGCGTCCACAGTACGGCTCCGCGCCGACAGGTTTGATCAACACCTCGCGGTGTCAAGCAATTCGGGCGATCGACCTGCTATTTCGCGACGGTCAGCAAAAATGTGACGTCATCGACAGCTTTGACGCTGTGCCGGGCGCGCGGCACCACGATGAGATCGCCCGCCGAACCCTTCCACTCGTCGGTGCCCGCGATCAGCACCAGCGTGCCGGAGAGCACCTGGATGGTGGCATCGCCCGCATTGTCGTGTTCGGCCAGGCTCTGTCCCTCGGCGAGTGCGACGACCGTCTGGCGCAGCGCGTGGGTGTGGCCGCCGATGAGGGTTTGCGAACTCCGGCCGCTCGTCGACGTGGCCGCCAGCTTGAGCTGTTGACGGGCCACGGCGGTCAGCGATTTCTTGTCCATGGATCGGGCCTTTCGCAGGCATCTCGCGGGCAGGTCTTGCCAGGAGTATGCCCGACGGTGCCCACGCGTTCGGGCGTTTTGCCGCGACCGTTAGCTGTGTGTTGTCAGCCGCGGGTGTAGTGGCGAATGCGGTAGCGCAGACCGGTTTTCGAGGTCAGCCACGGGGCGTCGTCCGCATGCCATTCCGGGCCGATGACCGGGGCGAAGGCATCACCTGCCACGGTGGTGTCGACCTCGGTGACCAGCAGCGTCGTCGCCGAGGGCAGCGCGGCGCGGTAGATCTCGCCGCCGCCCGCCACCCAGGTGTCGAACTCGCCGGTCATCGTCAGCGCGTCGGGCACGGAGGCGGCGCGTTCGGCGCCGTCGGCCGCCCACTCGGACTGGCGGGTGACCACGATGTTGCGCCGGCCGGACAGCGGACGAAAGCTCGCGGGCAGCGAATCCCACGTCCGTCTGCCCATGATCACCGGGTGCCCCATGGTGGTGTCGCGGAAATTCGCCATATCCTCGGGCACCCGCCACGGAATGGTGTTGTCGACACCGATCACCCGGTCGTTCGCCTGCGCCCAGATCAGGCCGATCTGCTTCACACCGCCACCGGCGCCTTGATGCCGGGGTGATGTTTGTAATCGGACAGCTCGATGTCCTCGTAGGCGTAGTCGAACAGGCTCGTCGCCGGGCGCAGGTGCAGCGTCGGGAACGGGTAGGGCTCGCGGCTGAGCTGCTCGCGGACCTGGTCGACGTGGTTGTCGTAGATGTGCACGTCGCCGCCGGTCCAGATGAACTCGCCCGGCTCGAGCTCGGTCTGCTGGGCGACCATCAGCGTGAGCAGGGCGTAGCTGGCGATATTGAACGGCACACCGAGGAACAGGTCGGCGCTGCGCTGGTACAGCTGGCAGGACAGTTTGCCGTCGGCGACATAGAACTGGAAGAAGGCGTGGCAGGGGGCCAGTGCCATCTTGTCCAGGTCGGCCACGTTCCAGGCCGAGACGATCATCCGGCGCGAGTCGGGGTCGGTGCGCAGGGTGTGCAGCACCTGGGCGATCTGATCGATGTGGGTGCCGTCGGGGGTGGGCCACGAGCGCCACTGCACGCCGTAGACGGGGCCGAGCTCACCCTTGGCGTCGGCCCATTCGTCCCAGATGGTCACGCCGTGCTCGCGCAGCCAGGAGACATTGGAGTCGCCGCGCAGGAACCACAGCAGCTCGTAGGCGATGGACTTCATGTGGACCCGCTTGGTGGTGATCAGCGGGAAGGACTCGGCCAGGTCGTAGCGCAGCTGGTGACCGAAGATGCTGCGGGTTCCGGTGCCGGTGCGATCGGCTTTTGGCGTGCCTCGCTCCAGCACGTGCCGGAGCAGATCCTCGTACTGCGTATCAGGGGTGGCCACGTCTCGCGATTCTACGGGGGTCGGCTCGGCGGATCGGCACCTGGCAAGCTCTTCGGCTATGCGCAAGCTCTACGTGATCGGCATCGGCGCCGGCGACCCCGACCAGGTGACGGTGCAGGCGATCAAGGCCATGCGAAAGGCCGAAGCCTTCTTCGTGATCGGCAAGGGCACCGAGAAACAGGAACTGGTCGACGTGCGTACCACGATCCTGGCCGAACACGTGGACACGCCGCATCGGATCATCGAGATCACCGATCCGCCGCGTGAGCGCACTCCCGCCGACTACGCCGGTGTCGTCGTGGATTGGCACGAACGGCGCTCCGAACTCCTCGAAGCCGCGTTCGACCAGGTGGACGGCGTCGGCGCGATCCTCGTGTGGGGAGATCCGGCGCTCTACGACAGCACCCTGCGCATGGTCGAGCACGTGCTGGGGCGCGGGCGCGCCGACTTCGACTACGAGGTGATCCCCGGCGTCACCAGCATCGCCGCGCTGGCCGCCCGGCACCGCATGGTGCTGCACCGGATCGGTGAGCCCGTCCACGTCACGACGGGGCGCAGACTGCGCGAAGAAGGGCTCGGACCCGGATCGACCGTGGTGATGCTGGACGGTGAATGCTCGTTCACCGAGGTTCGTGGCGACGACATCCATATCTGGTGGGGCGCCTACCTCGGCATGCCCGACGAAATCCTGATCGAAGGCGCTCTGCGCGAAGTCGAAAGCCGCATCGTGGCCCGCCGCGCGGAACTGCGCGCGGAAAAAGGCTGGATCATGGATGTCTATCTGCTCCGCGACGGATCCCGCGCCGACGCACGATGAATAGCTAAACTGGCAACCGTGCCCGAACTGCCGGAAATAGAGGCGTTGGCGCAGTTCCTTCGGGATCATGCCGTCGGCGCTGTGGTCGGCCGTGTGGACGTGGCGGCGTTGAGCGCGGTGAAGACGTTCGATCCGCCGGTCACCGCGTTGTCCGGCCGCGATGTCACCGGTGCGGGACGGTGGGGGAAATTCCTCGGAATGGATTGTGGCGGACTGTGGCTGATCACCCATTTGTCGCGCGGCGGATGGTTGCGCTGGGTCGATGAGCCGAATCCGTTGCCACCCAAGCCGGGCGGTAAGAGCCCGCTGGCGCTGCGCGTGCATTTCTTCACGCCCGAGGGCGCCACACCCGCGATCGACCTGACCGAGGCGGGGACGAAGAAACGGCTGGCGGTGTATGTCGTCGAGGATCCGATGCTGGTGCCGGGGATCGCGCGGCTCGGACCCGACGCGCTCGGACTGACCGAGGACGAATTCGCCGCGCTGCTGAAAAGTACATCGCAGCGAATCAAGACCGCGATCGTGGATCAGACTCTGATCGCCGGAATCGGCAATGCCTATTCCGACGAGATTCTGCACACCGCGAAGATCTCCCCGTTCGCGAACACCAGAACGATGTCCGCGGAGAAGGTTTCGCACTTGTACACCGCGATGCGCACGGTGCTGCTCGACGCGGTCGATCGTTCGGTGGGACAGGACGCGGCCCGATTGAAGGGCGAGAAGCGTTCGGGCATGCGGGTGCACGCCAGAACCGGCCAGGCGTGCCCGGTGTGCGGTGACACCGTGCGTGAGGTGTCCTACGCGGAGCGGTCCTTCCAGTACTGCGCCACCTGCCAGACCGGCGGCAAGGTGCTCGCCGACCGGCGGATGTCGCGGCTGCTCAAATAGTCTTCTCGCGCCAGGCTTCCAGCAGCCGGAGCCAGAATTCGCTGACGGCGGGAAAGGCGGGCACCGCGTTCCACAGCGTCTCCATGGGCACCCGTCCCACCACCGCGATGGTGGCCGCGTGCAACTGCTCGCCCATATCGGGGCCGACGAAGGTAGCACCGAGAATACGGTCGGCGGCGGTATCGATCACGAGTTTCGCGCGGCCGTGGAAGTCGTCACGCGAGAGCGCGGTCCCGGCGACGGCGATGTCGAGCTCGACGGTGTCCACCGCGTGTCCGGCGGTGCGCGCCTCGTGTTCGGTGAGGCCCACGGAGGCGAGTTCCGGTGCGGTGTAGACGACTTGGGGCACCTGCTGATGGTCGGCGCTCGCGGTGAACCGCGAGCCGACGAGTGGCTTGCCCTCCGCGCGGGCGGCGATCACGTCACCGCACACCCTGGCCTGGTACTTGCCCATATGTGTCAGCGCCACACGATGATTCACGTCGCCGACGGCGTAGAGCCAGTCGCCGGACACCGCACGTGCGGTCAGCTGATCGTCGACCTCGACATAGCCGACGGGCAGCCCCACCGCGTCGAGGCCGAGATTCGCGGTGGCGGGGCTGCGGCCGGTGGCGACGACGAGTTCGTCGACCTCGAGTTCGCCGTCGCCGAGCACCAGGGTGACCGGACCGCCGTGGAGGCGGCCGACGCCGGTGTCCTCGGGATCGCGGCGCGAGACCAGTAACGGCTCGGTGTGGAACCGCACCTCGACGATTCCGGTGTCACGCAAGCCCCGCAGCACCAGCTCGGACGCGAACGATTCGCTGCGCGGCAGCAGGCGGTCACCCCGGACCAGCAGGGTCACCTCCTCGGCGCCGAGTTCGGCCAGCCAGGTCGCCGTTTCGCAGGCGACGACACCGCCGCCGATGATGGCGACCCGGCGCGGGACGACGGTCAGGTTGGTGGCGTCGCGGGAGGTCCACGGCAGCGCCTCGCGCACGCCCTGAATGTCGGGGATGGTGGCGGTGGTGCCGGTCGCCAGGACGACGGCGTGCCGGGCCCGCAAGCGCTTCACGCCGTCGTCGGTGGTTACCTCGACGAGTCGTTCGCCGACCAGACGGCCGGCCCCGCGGACGGTGTCGATGCCGGTCGATTTCGCCCACTCCACCTGGGAACTGTCGTCGCGGTCGTGCACGAAGGCGTCGCGGCGGGCGAGGATGTCGGCCACCTGCGGGCCGCTCGCGCTCACCCCCGGCATCGCCTCGCCGAGGTCGAGTACGGCACCGGGGCGCAGCAGTGCCTTGCTGGGAATGCACGCCCAGTAGCTGCATTCGCCGCCGAACAGTTCCCGCTCGACCAGGGCGGCGGTGCGGTCGCTGCCCGCGATGGCGTAGGCGGCGGCGTTCTCACCCGCCGGGCCCGCGCCGATGACGATGACGTCGTACTCGAGCTCGGTCACTGCAGATAGCCCTCGACCTCACGGGGGGAACGCAGCCCGGTGTCCTCGGGAGATTCGCCGGAGCCGCTGCGGGCGCGCCGCTGCCGCAACAGATCCCAGGCCTGATCGAGCATCACTTCCAGTTCGGCCAGCTGCTTGCGTTCTGCTACCGGGTCGATCTCGCCCGCGGTGGCCTTGGCTCGCAGCGAGTGCTCGTCGTCGACCAGCTGTTTGATCCGCGCCAGAATGTCCTGATCGGTCATGCTCTCACCACTTCGATAGTCGGAGGGGTCGTGCCGGTTCCTGGTCCATGCTACGACCGCGCGGGTCCGGCGGGGCGTGCTGCTTCGGCGAGGCAGCAGGCCGCGATGGGCATGGCGCGGGCGAGGTCGGTGCTGTTCAGCGCGGTATAGCCGATGGCGACGCCGAAGCGGTGTGGTTCGCCGAGGTGGTGGCGGGCCAGACCGTCGAGCAGGACGCCGCGGGCGCGGGCGGCGTCGACGGCGTGGCGCTCGGCGGCGGGACCGGGGAGTTCGACGACGACGTGGGAGCCCGCGTCGTCGCCGATGACGGGGAGCCCGCGGCGGGTGAGCGCGTCGACGACCAGGGCGCGTCGTGGCGGGACGACTCTGCGGAGCCGGCGCAGGTGCCGGGACAGGTCGCCGTGGCGGGCGAATTCGCTGAGGATCCGTTGCCCGGCGGGGCTCGGGGAACTGCCGATCTCCGCGCGATGGGCCAGCACCGCGTCGGTGATGTCGGGGCGGGCGACGAGCCAGCCCACGCCGAGGGTGGTGGCGATGATCTTGCTGGTGGTGCCGAGATGGACGACGACATCCGGCGCCATCGCCGCGAGCAGTGGTAATGGTGCTGTGTCGTAACGCAATTCGCCGTCGTAGTCGTCTTCGATGATGAAAGCGCCCGTTCTTCTCGCGAATTCGATGAGCTCGACCCGGCGCGCCGCGGGCATCATCGCACCGATCGGGAACTGGTGTGCCGGTGTGCAATACACCGCGCGGACCCCGGGCGGAATCCGATCCACACACAAACCCCCGGCGTCGACGGGCGCCGGCAGCACCTCGATGCCCACGGCTCGCAGCGCGCCGACCGCGCGTAGGTAGCCGGGATCCTCGATGGCGACGGTGTCGCCGGGACGAAGCAGCGCGGTGGCGAGCTCACCCACCGCCGCGCTGGTACCGGCGGTGGCCAGCACCACCGATCCGGCGCCTGCCGCCAGTCCTCGATGGCGCAGGAGGTGATCGGCGACCGCCGCCCGGAAGTCCGGTTCGCCCGCACGGTTCTTGCGGGCCTCGGGAGCTTGGTCGCCGGCCGCCCGCCACGCGCGGCGCCAGGCGGCGGAGTCGACCGCCTCGGCGCACGGGGCGCCCGGACCCAGATCGAGCAGGCCCGCGTCGGGATCGGCACCGTGGCCCGCGCCGGTGGACGGTGGCGCGGTGGCGGGGGCGGTGCTGAGGTAGGTGCCGGAGCCGTGTTTGCCGGTGAGCCAGCCTTCCGCGTGCAATTGGTCGTAGGCGCCCGCCACCACCGCCCGGCTCACGCCGAGCCGTTGTGCCAGGGCGCGCGAGGACGGTAGACGGTCGCCGATGCGCAGCACCCGATCGGTCGCCGCGGCGCGCAGGGCATCGGCCACCTGCACCGACAGCGGTTCGGGGGCGGTGCGGTCGAGCGGGATCGGAAGGTCGTCGAGCATCGTCCACCTGGAATTGGCCTGTTGAAATTCTGTTGGATTGGACCTACGCGTAGTCCACTTCTTCGGCGAAGCTCATCTTATGAGCACGTACGACGTCAACCGCAACCCCCTGTCACCGACCCCGCGCACCACGCTGACGCGCTCCAAGGAACGCGGCGCCACCGACCGCGCGGCGCTGGACGCGGTGCTCGACGCGGGCCTGGTCTGCCACCTCGGCGTGCTGCTCGGTGGCTCGCCCGTGGCGCTGCCCACCATCTACGGTCGCGTCGGCGACACCCTCTACCTGCACGGATCCACCGGCGCGGGCAATATGCGCGCCGCGATCGACACCGACATCTGCCTGACGGTGACCCACGTCGACGGGCTGGTGTACGCGCGCTCGGCGATGCACTTCTCGATGAACTACCGCTGCGCGGTAGTCCGGGGCAGGGCGGTGCTGGTCACCGATGAGGCCGAGCGCGACAACGCGCTGCGGGTGATCGTCGAGCACGCCGCGCCCGGAGCCTGGGATCGGGTGCGCCCGCCCAACCGCAAGGAGATGGCGGCGACGATGGTGCTCGCGCTCGACCTCACCGAGGCCTCGGTGAAGGTGCGCTCGGGCGGGCCGAACGACGACGAGGGCGACATCGCGACCGGCGGTGTGTGGGCGGGCGTATTGCCGCTGCGACAGGT
>NZ_JBHWZY010000117.1:0-11702 GCF_042727815.1 Nocardia sp. NPDC060220 | reverse complement strand
CCCGTGATCGCCGTCCAGTCGGGCGCGGCGGCGGACCGGCGCAGCAGCTCGCGCGCCACCTCGGCCACCTCGTCGTGTAGGTCGGCGAGGTCGTGCTCGTCGGAGGTCATCGTTTTCCCCTGGGTTCTCGAGGCAGGCCGAGGCCGCGCTCACCGATGATGGTGCGCTGGATCTCGCTGGCGCCGCCCGGAATCGTCCATTCCCACGAGCCGAGGAAGTCCAGCATCCAGGCGCCGGACTCCCAGCCGCTCGACAGCGGTTTGCGCAGCTCGGTGTGGGTGGCGAGCCCGGCTATCTCGGTGCCGAAGTCGGTCATCCGTTGCAGCAGTTCGCTGTAGAACAGTTTCACGATCGAGGCGTCGGCCGGGCCTGGCTGATCCTCGGCGGCCGCGACATCGGCGCACAGCGCGCGCAGCCCGGTGAGCTCGATCTCCAGTTCGGCGAGACGGTCGGCGACCAGCGGATCATCGAGCGGACAGCTCTCGACCAGGCGCCGGAAACCGTTGTTGCCCAGCCGTTCGGCCAGTTCGAGCATGGTCATGCCGCGTTCGGCGCCGAGCGTACGCTGGGCCACCTGCCAGCCTTCGTTCTCCGCGCCGACCAGCCGATCGGCGGGGATAACCACCTCGTCGAGGAAGATCTCACAGAAGTGCGACTCCCCTGTCGCCTGCCGGATGGGCCGCACCTCGACGCCGGGGGCGCGCATGTCCAGCAGGAAGTACGAGATGCCGTGGCGCGCGGGCGCGTCGGGGTCGGTGCGGGCGAGCAGCAGACACCAGTCCGCGTGCCGCGCGCCGCTGGCCCACAGCTTCTGTCCGGAGACGACATAGCCGTCGCCGTCGCGGCGGGCGGTGGTCGCGAGCGCCGCGAGGTCCGAGCCCGCGCCCGGCTCGGAGAAGCCCTGGCACCAGATCTCGCCGTCGAGGATCGCCGGCAGGTGGCGGCGGCGTTGCTCGTCGGTGCCCGCGGCGAGCAGGGTGGCGGCGGCGTGGTGGATCGAGACGAAGGCCAGGACCAGTCGGGGCGCGTCGTGGGCGGCGAGCTCCTGATAGAGCACCACCTGCTCGGCCGTCGACATGCCGCCGCCGTATTCCTTCGGCCAGTGCGGGACCGCGAAACCGGCCCCGCGCAACGTCTGGAACCAGGACTGCTGGAAATCGACGAACTCGCGCTCGGAGACTCCTGTCTGCGCCTGTCGCCAGTCGGCGGGAATCCGCGTCCGGCACCACTGCCTGACCTCGGCGCGGAAGTCGTCGATGGTGCGCGCGGTCGAGGTCATCGGGGGCGCGCGTTCTCGTGCAGGGCCAGCAGCCGATCGCGGTGCGCGGCGGACTGCATGGTGGCGACCTCGGCCGCGAAGCCGGCCTGCATCGGACCGCCGAGCGCTTGGGACAGATACATGTTCACGATCCGCTTGGTGCCGCGCACGGCCTCGGGCGGCAGCGCGGCCAGCCGGTGCGCCAACGTCCGTGCCTCGTCGAGCAGGGCGTCGGGGGCGACGCTGCGGGTGGCGAGCCCGAGTTCCACGGCGGTGGCCGCCGAGATGCGGTCACCGGTGAACAGGAATTCGCGCGAGCGCAGGATCGGGGTGAGCAGCGGCCAGAACGCCGCCCCACCGTCCCCGGCGATCAGCCCGACCGTGACGTGCGGATCGGCCAGATGCGCCCGCTCGGAGATCAGCGCCACATCGCAGAGCACCGCGAGGCTGGCCCCGAGCCCCACGGCGGGGCCGTTGACCGCCGCGATCACCGGCAGCGGGAAACGCAGCATCTCCTCGATGATCTGCGCGCCCTCCCGGATGCTCTCGTCGCGGCCGACGGGGTCGTCGAGGAAGGAGGTGATCCAGCCCAGATCGCCGCCCGCGCTGAACGCGCGACCCGCCCCGGTGAGGATCACCACCGCGGCGTCGCGGTCGGCGGCCAACTGCCGCCACACGTTCGCCAGCGCCCAGTGCAGCGCCTTGTTCACCGCGTTGAGCTCGTCGGGCCGGTTGATCACCACCGTGCGGATCGGGCCGTCGCATTCGACGATCAGTTCGTCGGGCAAGTCGTATTTCACCGCGCCACCCCCGGGTACTCGTCGGCATGTCCCGCGCCGAACAGCCCGGTCAGCCCGGTGCGGCCGAGGCGGTCGGTGAGGACCTCGCTGGTCGCGGACAGGCCCAACGGCAGTCGCCGCAGCGGCAGGCTGTAGCGCGAGAGCCACGACAGCGGCGACTCGTCGCAGAAGCCGATGGCGCCGTGCAACTGGTGCGCGACCCGGAAGACGATCTCGGCGGCCTCGATCGCGGCCGAGCGCAGCGCGAGCGCGTCGTCGAGCGCCTCAGGCCGCCCGGCCTGGATGCTCCACAGCGCGTATTTGGCCAGCATGTCGACGCCGCTACGCTCCACCTCGGCGTCGGTGAACTGGAACTGCACGCCCTGCAACTGCGCCAGCGGCTTGCCGAACTGCTCGCGCAGCAGCACGTGGGCGCGGGTGAGATCCAGGGCGCGGTCCAGCATGCCGAGCAGCGTCCAGCACGGCAGCACCAGCCCCAACGCCACATCGGCGGCGCCGTCGTCGTCGAGGTGGCGCAGTGCGAGGGAGGTGACGAACGCCGAGGTGCGGGGCGCGTGCGCGGGCCCGACCTCGACGGCGGAGCGTCGACCGGTGATCGTCACCGCCGCCCAGCGCAGCGCGAGGTCGGCGACGGGCGCGGCCGGGTTGGTCTCGGCGACGACGAGCAGTCCGTCGACCGCGAGATCGGTGGGCCGGGCCAGCCGTTCGGCCAGCGGATAGGGCAGCGCCCAGTAGCCCGCGCTGCGGCACAGGGCCGCCGCCGCCTCCAGCTCGTCGGCGTCGCCGCGCGGATCGAGATCCCACGCACCCAACCGCGCGAGCACCGGCGCGAACACGCTCTCGCGCCGCGCGGGTTCGCGTTCGCCGAGCTGGACCAGCTCGTCACCGCCCGCCGCCGCCAGCGCCAGCGATGCCTGTCGGCCGAATTCGAGCGCGTCCGCGCTCAGCTCGATGTTCACGACGCCGCCAGCAGCGCGCGGGCCAGCAGAATCCGCTGCATCTCGATACTGCCCGAGGCGACGGTGGCGGCCTGGGAGTAGCGCCAGTGTTCCTCGGCCTCGCGCCGGAACCGATGTGGCCCGTCGGCGCCGGCCGGGTCGAGGTGGGCGGCGAGTTCCACGAGTACCTCCGCGCTGTCCTGGTCGAGGGTTGTCACCGCGATGCGGTAGGCGGCGGCGTCGCTGGGTCGTACCTGGCCCAGGCGTTGCAGCGACAGCACTCGGTAGGCCAGTAATCGCGCGCGACGGCAGTGGGTCAGCATGCGGGCCCAGCGGCCACGGAGTTCGGCGGGCAGCGCGTCCCAGCGCTCGCCCAGCGCCGACGGCGCGGCGAGCAGCAGCCGTTCGCAGCGGGCGTAGCGGGCGATGCCGACCCGTTCGAAGGCCAACACCTCCTGCGCCACCTTCCAGCCCTCGTCGACCGGGCCGAGCACGTCGGCTTCGGTCACTCGCAGGTCGTCGAAGAAGACCTCGTTGAGGTGGTGCGGGCCGATCATGGAACGGATCGGGCGCACCTCGATGGCCGGGTTGGACATCGGAACGAGGAAGATCGTCAGCCCGGACTGTTTGCGTTCGCCGGTCGAGGTGCGGGCGAGCAGGAAACACCACTGGGCCATCGCGGCGTAGGAGGTCCACACCTTCTGTCCGGTGATCCGCCAGCCGTCGCCGTCGCGGCGCGCCGCGGTACGCAACGACGCCAAATCAGAGCCCGAGTCCGGTTCGCTGAAACCCTGGCACCAGATCACCTCCCCCCGCGCGATCGGCGGTAGATGGGTCCGCTGCTGGGCCTCGGTGCCGTGCCGCATGATCGTGGGCCCCACCCAGTTCACGCCCATGTACTGCGCACCGCGCGGTTCGTGGTGGGCCCACATCTCCTCGCGCACCACGGTCTGTTCCCAGATGGAGGCGTCGCGGCCGCCGAACTCGGCGGGCCAGGCCAGGCAGAGCAGACCGCGTTCGGCCAGCAGGCGGGAAAACCGCTGGGCGGCCTCGAAATCGGCCGGGTCGTCGGTGAAGGCCCCCAGAAAATCAGCCGGGACGTGCTCGTCCACCAGACGACGCAGCTCCCCCCGCAGGTCCGCGGCGGCCGTTCCCATCGTGAAATCCATGATCGGACTGTAATTAATCCTCATAAGGATAGCAATATTTGACATAATAAGGATAGCAATACTTGAATGGTTGACCCGCGATCAATTACACTCCCGCCATGGATGATCGGCGGGTTCGTTGACCACCCCGAGACGGGGCCGAGTTCCGCAGCGCCGCATCGCGGAGACCGTCGCGGCCGAACTGCGCGACCACATCCTCTCCGACGACAACTACCGCCTCCCCACCCAGGATCAGCTGGTCAAGGACTTCGGCGTCAGCTACCCCTCCATCCGGGAAGCGCTGCGCATCCTCGAGACCGAGGGCCTGGTCACGGTCCGGCGCGGCAACATCGGCGGCGCCGAGGTACACCGGCCCGACGAGGTCTCTGCGGCCTATCACCTCGGGCTCGCCCTGCAGGGCGCCCGCGTGACGCTGGGCGATCTCGCGTCCGGACTCCAGGCGCTCGAGCCGATGTGCGCCGCCGCGTGCGCCCGGCGCGAAGACCGCGCCGAGGTGGTCGTCCCAGCCCTCGAGGCCGCCGTCGACGACTCGGCCACCAAGGTCGGCGACGGTGTGGCCTTCACTCAATCCGCCCGCGAGTTCCACGATCTCGTCGTCTCGTTCACCCCGAACGTGACCATCCGCTACGTCGTCAGCACGCTCGTAGCCCTGTGGTCGGCACAGGAGCAAGCCTGGGCGGAAGCGACGACCCGGAGGGGCGAGTACCCGTCCGAGGCCGACGCGCGCGACGCCGTGCGGTTCCATCGCCGGCTCGTCGAGCAGATCGCCGCGGGTCAGGCCGAGGAGGCCGAGCGGTTGGCGCGCGCGCACCTGGCCGCGACGCAGGCAGTGGTGCTCGAACGTTTCGACGGCGGCGTCGTCAACGCGTCGTCGGCCATGTCGCGCCAGTCGATCCAGTCCGGCCACCGCGCACGCCTCTAGCCGAGTCGCGCCGAACTCGCCGATTTCCTCAAGGCGCACCGCTCCCGCTTGCAGCCCGGCTGAACCCCCCGGGACTTCGCGCGGCTCTCCGCAGCCTGGCCGCACTACGCCGATGATCGAATCACGGTGGAGCGCAACAGTATTCACTCGCCGTGCGCCGTATCCCACCGCCGCGCGCCTACCGGCAGTACGCGACCGCGTTCACCCCCGCTGACGGAGCCGAATCGCACGACCCGCCCCGCGCGACCCAGCGCGGGGCTTCTTCGTACGCGGATCACCACGCGATTCCCCATAAAACCGCATGTCACCGACGGTAGAGTACGACTTGCTTCATAGGAGATCGTGATTCTCACTCTTCGCGCATGCTAGCTAATCCTTACAAGGATAACAATACTTGCAATGCTCACGGCTTGCTGGCAGGCTCCGAGCCACCGATGAAGTGGTCCGCATCACGCTCCGGCGATCCGCAGGACAGCGACGCCACCCATCGCGGACCCCGACGCACTCACCCGGAGGAGGCCCCACCTTGATACAAGGGGCGCGCTACACCAGCACCACAGCAACAAGCCTCGCCGAAGGGTGGAGCCTGGAACGCCTCACGCCGCCGAGCCGGCTCTTCGGCGCCAACGGCCTGCGCACCGGCCCCGACGGCCGCATCTACGTCGCCCAGGTGACCGGCAGCCAGATCAGCGCCCTCGACGTCGCCACCGGCGGACTCGAGACGATCAGCGCCAAGGGCGGCGACATCATCGCCCCCGACGACCTGGCCTTCGACGACCACGGCAACCTGTTCGCCACCGAGGTGATGGACGGGCGCGTCAGCATGCGCGGCGCCGACGGACAGACCAGGGTGTTGCGCGACGATCTGCCCAGCGCGAACGGCATCACCGTGCACCAGAACCGGTTGTTCGTCAACGAATGTCGCGTCGGCGGACGGCTGATGGAGCTGTTCACCGACGGCAGCGAGCCCCGCGTCCTGGCGGAGAACCTCGCCATGCCCAACGCCATGGAGGTCGGTCCCGACGGGCTCCTCTACTACCCGGTGATGGGCACCAACGACATCTGGCGGATCGACCCGCGCGGCGGCGAACCCGAACGCGTCGTCGGCGATCTCGGCGTGCCCGACTCGGTGAAGTTCGACGCGGCGGGCAACATCGTCTCCACCCAGGTGAGCACCGGCGAGGTCCTGCGCATCGATCCCCGAACCGGACAGCGCACCGTCCTGGCCACCCTGAACCCCGGCCTGGACAACTGCACGTTCGTCGACGGCCGGCTCTTCGTCTCCAACTTCACCGGCGAGATCACCGAGATCCTCGACGGCGGCGAGACCAGAACCACTCTGCCCGGCGGCCTGAACTGGCCGCTGGACCTCACCGTCGGCAGCGACGGCGAACTCTACGTCGCCGACGGCACCTACTTCTACGTGCTGCGCCCGGGACAGGCCCCGGAAACGGTCGGCATGCTGTTCAGCCCCGGCTATCCCGGCTTCATCCGGGGCGTCACCGCCGTCGGCGCGGGGGAATTCGTGGTCACCACCTCGGGCGGACAGATCACGCGGTGGCGGCCGGCGAGTCAGGAGAGCGAGGTGCTGGCCGACGAACTCGACCAGCTCTACGGCGTGGCGCTCGGACCCAACGGCGACATCGTGGCCACGGAGTTCGGCCGCGGCCGGGTGCTGGCCGTGCGGTCCGGCGGCCGGGTCGAGGAGCTGGCCTCGGGCCTGAACCAGCCGATCGGCGTCGCGTTCACCACCGGCGGGACCTGCCTGGTCGCCGAAGCCGGCGCGGGCCGCATCGTCTCGGTGAGCAGTGCCGGGGTCGACACGGTGGTCGACGCGCTCGAGCAGCCCCAGGGCATCCTGGTGCGCGGCGACACGCTGTACGTCGTCGACGTGGGCAGCAAGTCGCTGATCAGCGTGGATCTGGCAACCAAGGTGCGGACCACCCTGGCCCGGAATCTGCCGGTCGGCGCGCCTCCCGGCGTCACGCCCAAGCCGCTGCGCGGGCTGCCGCCGTTCTCCGGTCCGCAGGGCCCCTTCGCGGGGATCACCGCCGGACCCGACGGGACCCTGTACCTGTCGGCCGACGCCGAGGGCAGCGTGCTCGCGCTGCGCCCCACGGCATGAACCCGGCGGTGGCGGCCGGGTCGATCGACCTGAGCGGACGCGTCGTCGTGGTGTCCGGGGCGGCGGGCGGCGGCATCGGCACCTCGGTGGTGGAGATGGTCGCGCGGGCCGGGGCCACCGTGATCGCGGTGAGCCGATCGAAGGACAACCTCACGACCCACATCGACCCGCTGATCGAGCAGGGGCTCGCGGTGGTGCCGGTGGCGGCCGACGCCGCCACCGACGACGGCATCGCCACGGTGCTCGCGACGATCCGCGCCACCGAGGGCGACCTGCACGGTCTGGTCAACGTGGCGGGCGGCGCCGCTCCGGCGACGTGGATGCCCGCGCTGCGGGTGAGCCGCGCCGATTGGCGCGCGCTGTTCACCCAGAACCTCGAAACGATGTTCTTCATGAGCCAGGCCGTCGCCGCCGAGCTCAAGGCGCGGCAACTGCCCGGCTCGATCGTCTCGATCTCCTCGATCAGCGGCATGAACACCGCGCCGTTCCACATCGGCTACGGCACAGCCAAAGCCGCGTTGGTGGCCGCGACCCGGACCCTGGCGGTCGAACTCGCCGCCGACGGCATCCGGGTCAACGCCATCGCGCCCGGGGTGACCAAGACCCCCGCTTCGGCGACCTACGTCGGCGAGGACGCCGACCGGGACCGGCGCGCCATCGCCATGGGTCGGCGCGCGCGGCCCGAGGAGCAGGCGGGCGCGATCCTGTTCCTGCTCTCGGACCTGTCGACCTACATCACGGGTCAGACGCTGCTGGTCGACGGCGGACTCGACCTCAAGTGGACCCATCTCGACGCCGATCACACATCGCTGTTCCTCGAGGACGACGCGTTCCGCACCGCCATCACCCGCTAGGAGAGGTCATGACCGACACCACAGAGTCCGCGCTCACCGCTACCGAGGAGGCGCTGTCGACCCCGCGCTCGATCGGCGTGGAGGCCTATCTGTCGCCGGACTACGCCCGCGCCGAACGCGACAAGCTGTGGACCAAGGTGTGGCAGCAGGTCGGTCGGGTCGAGGAACTGGCCCAGGTCGGCGACTTCCTCACCTACGACATCCTCGACGACTCGATCATCGTGGTGCGCTCGGCGCCCGACACGCTGCGCGCCTACTACAACGTCTGCTCGCATCGGGGCCGCCGGCTGATCGACACTCCCCCGGGCGCGCGGGAGGCGCACGGCCGCCGCAAGCAGTTCGTCTGCGGGTTCCACGGCTGGCGCTACGACCTCGAGGGCCGCAATACCTTCGCGGCCGAGCAGCAGGACTGGCCGTGCGGGCTGACCCCGGACCGCACCCGGCTCGGCGAGGTGCGGGTCGACACCTGGGGCGGCTGGATCTGGATCACCATGGACCCCGAGGCCGAGCCGCTGCGGGAGTACCTGGAGCCCGCGGCCGGTCTGCTCGATCCGTTCCAGCTGGAGAACATGCGCTATCGGTGGCGGCGCTGGCTGGTCTTCGACTGCAACTGGAAGGTCGCGTTGGAGGCGTTCATGGAGACCTACCACGTGCCCTACACCCACCCCGAGTTCATGAACTTCGGCAATTTCCTCGGGTGGTCGCGCGCCCAGGGCAAGCACAGCAACATCGGCTACGACGCGCCAAAGGGCATGGAGGAGAACCAGGCCAAGCTGCGGCTCGGCGCCGGACCGGACGCCCGCATGTCCACGGCCGAACTCCAGAACTTCACCTGGGAGAACGCCAACACCAACACCACCCGCACCCTGGTCGACGCCGCGAATCGGCTGGTCGCGGAGCTGCCCGAGGGCACCCCGGCCGATCAGGTGCTCAAACACTGGCTGCAATCGGCCCGCGAGTACGACGCCGATCGCGGGGTGGTGTGGCCGACGGTGGACCCGCAGGTCGTCGCGGCGGCGGGGACCGCGTGGCAGATCTTCCCCAACTTCCAGATCGGGCACGCGCTCAACAACATGCTCTGCTACAGCGCCCGGCCCTACGGCTACGACCCCGACAAGTGCATCTTCGAGGCGGCCGTCTACGAACTGTTCCCGGCCGGCCAGGAACCGAAGACCGAGTGGGAGTACACCGCGGCCGACGATCCGGCCTGGCGCACCGTCCTGCCCCAGGACTTCTCGAACATGGCCGCCGTGCAGCAGGGCATGAAGACGCGCGGCTTCGCCGGGCCGATGCCCAACCCCTACCGCGAACGCAGCGTCGTGAACCTGCATCACAACCTGGCCACCTACATGGGCACCGGCGCACCGCGCGACCTCGCCTAAGTCCCGTGCCCTGATCACCCGAAACACCGCACCACACCGAGGAATTCGCATGCAGAACTGCGCACCAACGCAGACACCCGAGGTCGATCACGAAGCGCTCCGGGCGAAGTATCTCGCCGAACGCGACAAGCGCATCCGCCCCGAGGGCCAGCAGCAGTACGTGACGGCCGAGGCGGACTTCGCCGAGTATCACGAAGCCGACCCGTACACCCCGGTCCAGCCGCGACCGCCGATCTCCCAGGACATCGACGTGGCGATCCTCGGCGGCGGGCTGGCCGGACTCGTCACCGCCGCCCGGATCAGCGAGGCCGGGGTGGCGGACTTCCGGATCATCGAGCACGCCGGCGATTTCGGCGGCGCGTGGTATTGGAATCGCTACCCCGGCATCCAGTGCGACACCGACTGCTACTGCTATCTCCCGTTGCTCGAGGAGGTCGGCTACGTCCCGAAGCAGAAGTACTCCTACGGCGACGAGGTCTTCGAGCACTGCCAGCGCATCGGCAGGCACTTCGGTCTCTACGACAAGGCGATCTTCGGCACGCTCACCCGCTCGATGGCGTGGGACGAGTCGATCCAGCGCTGGCGGATCGGCACCGATCGGGGCGACGAGATCCGCGCCCGCTTCGTCGTCATGTGTCAGGGCCCGTTCAACCGGCCCAAGCTGCCCGGCATCCCCGGTCTGGGCGATTTCGCGGGACACACCTTCCACACCGCGCGCTGGGACTACGAGTACACCGGCGGCGATATGCGCGGGGGCCTGGACAAGCTCGCCGACAAGCGGGTGGCGATCATCGGGACCGGCGCCAGTGGCGTGCAGTCCATCCCCCACCTGGCCCGCTCGGCGCGCCATCTCACCGTCTTCCAGCGCACCCCGTCCTACATCTACGAGCGCGGCAACGTGCCCACCGACCCCGCGTGGGCCGAGAGCTTGCAGCCCGGCTGGCAGGAGGAGATCCGCCGCAACTTCCACACCGGCGCGTTCGAAGCCTACGGTCCCGGTCAGGACGATCTGGTCTGCGACGGCTGGACCGAGGTCAGCCGCAATGTGCGCGACCACCTCGACAGCACCGGCGGCTGGGCGGAGCTGACGCCGGAGAAGTTCATGGAGCTGCGCGAGCTGGCCGACTATCGGGCGATGCAGCGGGTGCGCGACCGGGTCGACGAGATCGTCACCGACCCGGCGACCGCCGAGGCGCTCAAGCCCTACTACCGGTTCCTGTGCAAGCGGCCGTGTTTCAACGACGAGTACCTGCCGACCTTCAACCGCGACAACGTCACGCTCGTCGATGTTTCCGGCACCAAGGGCGTAGAGCGGATCACCGCCAAGGGCATCGTCGCCGACGGCGTCGAACACGAAGTGGACTGCATCATCTTCGCCAGCGGTTTCGAGATCACCACCGACCTCGACCGACGCTTCGGCATCGCCCCCTACGTGGGCCGCGACGAGCTCTCGCTCTACGACCACTGGGCCAAGGGCTACCGCACCCTGCACGGCACGATGACCACCGGTTTCCCGAACCAGTTCTTCACCGGGTTCGTCCAGGGCGGGGTGACCGCGAGCACGACGGCTATGTTCGAACAGCAGGCCCGCCACATCGCCTTCATCATCGAGCAGACGATGAGCCGGGGCGCGACCATGGTGGAACCCACCGCCGACGCGCAGGAACAGTGGTGCGCGACCGTGCGCGAGAGCGCGATCGACAACAGCAACTTCCAGCGCGAGTGCACCCCCGGCTACTACAACAACGAGGGCGAACAGCAGATCCGCTCCCACCTCGGCGACCCGTACTGGCCCGGCTTCTACGCCTTCGAGGATCTGCTCCAGGCGTGGCGCGACACCGGCGAGCTGCCGGGCCTGGCGCTGGGCACCCCGACCGAACCGGCCCGATGAGGCGCGCGGCGAGCGGAGCCCACCATGTCTGAACTCGGGTTCGAGGGCAGAGTCGCCGTGATCACCGGCGCCGGACGCGGATTGGGCCGCGCCTACGCGCTGCTGCTCGCCGCGAAGGGTGCCAAGGTGGTCGTCAACGACCCCGGCGCCACCATCAGCGGGGACAGCGGCGACGCCGGAGTCGCCGCGGCGGTGGTCGAGGAGATCACCGCCACCGGCGGCATCGCGGTGGCCAGCACCGATTCGGTGGCGACGGCGCAGGGCGGGCGCGCGATCGTGGCGACCGCGATCGAGGCCTTCGGCCGGATCGACATCATCGTGCACAACGCGGGCAACAACCGGTACGCGCCGCTGGCACAGATG
>NZ_JBHWZY010000116.1:0-11719 GCF_042727815.1 Nocardia sp. NPDC060220 | reverse complement strand
GTCCTCGGATTCCTGAGCTCGGGCTCCACCGCGGGCCGTCCGTTCGATCCCCCGACCGAGCGGATTCGTTCCTCGAACCTGTAAGCCACCTGTCCACAACTCGGCCTCCCCCGGTCCTCAACCCGGGGGAGGCCGAGCTGTTTTGTGGGCAGGTTTGCCCAGTGCGACCGCGCGGCAATCGGATTCAGGGTCGCGGTAACTGCCGAACTCGAGCCGCCTCGCGGGTGAGATGGTCGCGCTCGAGAACTGTGGTGGCCGCGCGGGCCGCTGCGGCATACAGGGTCGCGGCCTCTTCGAGTTCGCCCGCTCGTTCGAGTAGGTAGGCCCGGGATGCGCTGTGGCGCGGTAGTTCCGGGTCGAGATCCGCGAGGGCGGCCAGCCCTGCTCGGGGGCCGTCGGCTTCACCGACCGCGACCGCGCGATTCAGGCGCACCACCGGGCTGTCGGTGAGAAGCAGTAGTTCGTCGTACCACTCCACGATCTGCACCCAGTCCGTTTCGGCGGTGCTCGGGGCGTCCGCGTGCAGGGCCGCGATCGCGGCTTGGGCCTGGTATTCGCCCAGGCGGTCACGCGCCAGTGCGGCTTGCAGGATCGTCACGCCCTCGGCGATAAGGTGTGTGTCCCACCGGGATCGGTCCTGCGCGGCCAGCGAAATCAAGCGCCCGCCCTCGATGCGCGACGCACGGCGAGCGTGGTGCAGCAGCATCAGCGCGAGCAGCCCCGAGACCTCGGGTTCGCCGGTCGAGGCGGCGAGCTGACGGGTGAGGCGGATGGCTTCGGCGGCCAGATCGATATCGCCGCTGTAGCCCTCGTTGAAGACGAGGTAGAGCACCCGCAGCACCGTTGCCGGATCGCTGGGACGGTCCAGCGGTAAGCCCGTGATCCGCTTCTTGGCCCGGCTGATCCGTTGCGCCATAGTCGATTCCGGAACCAGGTAGGCCGTCGCGATCTGCCGGGTCGTCAGGCCGCCGACCGCGCGCAAGGTCAGCGCGACGGCCGAGCCCGGCGACAGCGAGGGATGCGCGCACAGGAAATACAGCCACAGCGTGTCGTCCGTGGCGGGCACCGGACCGGCTTCGGGCTCGGCATCGACCGCGAATTCCCGCCCACGCCTGGATGTTTCGGCCCGTGTCGCATCGATGAACTTTCGCCAGGCGACGGCGACGAGCCAGCCCTTCGCGTCGCGCGGTGGATCGTCGGGCCAGGTTTCCAGCGCCCGGATCAGCGCCTCCTGCACCGCGTCCTCGGCCGCCGCGAACCCGGCCCCGCGGCGGACGAGGATCGCGATCACCGCGGGGACGAGTTCGCGCAGTAGCGCGTCGTTCATTCGGTCACCGTGGGCAACTCTGTGTAGAACGGCCGCAGTTCGAGCCATTCCTGCACCGGCTTCCCACCTGCGCCCGGTGCCGCCGACAGCTCCCCGGCGAGTTCGAGCGCCCGGTCATAGGTCTCGACATCGATGACCATCCACCCGGCGATCAGGTCCTTGGTCTCCGCGAACGGCCCGTCGGTGACCGGCGGGCGACCCGCGCCGTCCGAGCGGACCCACGTGCCCTGGGTGGACAGTGCCTGACCGTCGACGAACTCGCCGGTCAATCGCAATCGATCGGCGAAATCCACCATGTACTGCACATGCGCGGACACCTCGTCCGCCGTCCACTGATCCATCGGCGCGTCGTTGACCGATGCGGGCGCGCCACGGTAGTGCTTGAGCAGCAGGTACTTGGCCATGATGTTCTCCTCGGTTGGTGTTCTGTGTGGGTTGTACCCCTGGGACGGAGCCACCCACGCGTTCTCGACATCGGCGGCACAAGAATCTCGGCCGATTATTTTCGCCGTGAGTGAACGGCGCCACCTGCAGGAACAAACCGCCGGGGGTCCATGTTGAGTCAGCAAAGCTCAACTTTGGAAGGGTCGACATGACTTCAGCTCAGAACCTGCCGGTGCTGTTCCTGACCGATCCGATCGTGCTGCCGGGCATGGTCGTGCCCATCGAACTGGACGAATCCGCGCAGGCCGCCATCGACGCCGCCCAGGCGGCCAAAACCGGTTCGGTGCTGGTCGCGCCGCGCCTCGACGAGGGCTACGCGTCCTACGGCGTCGTCGCCACCATCGAACAGGTCGGCCGGATGCGCGGCGGCGCGCCCGCGGCCGTGTTGAAGGCCGAGCGCCGCGCCCGGATCGGGCACGGTGTCACCGGGCCGGGAGCCGCGCTGTGGGTGGAGGCCGAACTCGTCGAGGCGGTCGAGCCCGACGAGCGGACCACCGAGCTCGCCGCCGAGTACAAGAAGCTGGTCGTCGCCGTGCTGCAGCGGCGTGAGGCCTGGCAGATCATCGACATCGTCAACCAGCTCGACGACGTAGAGGCCATCGCCGACACCGCGGGCTACGCGCCGTACCTGTCCGACGACCAGAAGCGCGAACTGCTCGAGACCCCCGATGTCGCGGTGCGGCTGACCAAGCAGATCGACTGGATCAAGGACCACATCGCCGAGGTGGAGGTCACCGACAAGATCTCCGAAGATGTCCGCGACGGCATGGAGAAGAGTCAGCGCGAGTTCCTGCTGCGTCAGCAGCTCAACGCCATCCGCAAGGAACTCGGCGAGGACGAACCCGACGGCGCCGACGACTACCGCACTCGCGTGGAGAACGCGGACCTGCCCGAGAACGTGCGCGCGGAGGCGCTGCGCGAGGTCGGCCGGTTGGAGCGCGCCAGCGACCAGAGCCCGGAATCCGGCTGGATCCGTACCTGGCTCGACACCGTGCTCGATCTGCCGTGGACGGTGAAAACCGAGGACAGCACCGATGTCTCGGCCGCACGAGCGGTGCTCGACGCCGATCACCACGGCCTCGACGAGGTGAAGGACCGGATGGTCGAGTACCTGGCGGTGCGTTCGCGGCGGGCCGCGCGCGGTCTCGAGGTCGTGGGCGGACGCGGGTCCGGCGCGGTGCTCGTGCTGGTGGGTCCCCCCGGTGTCGGTAAGACCTCGCTGGGTGAATCGGTCGCCAAGGCGCTGGGCCGCAAGTTCGTTCGCGTCGCCCTCGGCGGCGTGCGCGACGAGGCCGAGATCCGTGGCCACCGCCGCACCTACGTCGGCGCGCTGCCGGGCCGGATCGTGCGTGCGGTGAAGGAGGCGGGTTCGATGAATCCCGTTGTCCTGCTCGACGAGATCGACAAGGTCGGCTCCGACTTCCGTGGTGATCCGGCGGCGGCCCTGCTCGAGGTCCTCGACCCCGCGCAGAACCACACCTTCCGCGACCACTACCTGGACCTGGACCTGGACCTGTCGAATGTCCTGTTCATCGCGACCGCCAACGTCATGGACACCATCCCCGGTCCCCTGCTGGACCGTATGGAGCTCATCACCGTCGACGGCTACACCGAGGCCGACAAGGTGGCGATCGCGCGCGACTTCCTGGTTCCCCGCCAGCTGGAGCGCAATGCGCTGACCGCGGAAGAAGTGTCGATCACCGACGCGGCCCTGCGCGAGATCGCGGCGAACTACACCCGGGAGGCGGGTGTGCGTCAAATGGAGCGCCTGGTGGCAAAAGCCCTGCGTAAGGCGGCAACTCGCCTGGTCACAGGCGACCCCGCGAGCGTCGGCGACGCTGCCGTGGACGCCCCGCTCGTCGACAAGGGCGCGCTGGGCGAGGGCGCGGTGCTCGGGTACGACCCCGAACTCGGCTACGACAACGTCATCGACATCGCGGCCGGTCCGCAACCGGTCGGTCAGGTGACGAGCCTGGTGGTCGACCTCGACAACCTCACCGATTACCTCGGGCGTCCCCGCTTCACCCCGGACTCGATGGAGCGCACCTCCGTCCCGGGCGTGGCGACCGGCCTCGCGGTGACCGGTGCGGGCGGCGATGTCCTCTACATCGAGGCCAACGGCGCCGAGGGCGAGCGTTCGCTCACCCTCACCGGCCAGCTCGGTGACGTGATGAAGGAATCCGCTCAGATCGCCCTCACCTACGTCCGCTCGCACCTGGAGGAAATCGGTATCGAGCCGAAGGTCCTCGACCGCAACATCCACATCCACTTCCCCGCGGGTGCGGTCCCCAAGGACGGCCCTTCGGCGGGCGTCACCATGGTCACCGCCCTGGTGTCGCTGGCCCTCGGTCGCCCGGTCCGCGGCGATGTGGGGATGACCGGCGAGGTCACCCTGAACGGCAGTGTCCTGCCGATCGGTGGCGTGAAGCAGAAGCTGCTCGCCGCCCAGCGAGCCGGCCTGAAGACCGTCTTCATCCCGGCCCGCAACGAACCGGACCTGGACGAAGTCCCGGCGGAAGTACTGGCCGCCCTGAACGTCCGCCCCGTCGCCGACGTGGCAGACATCCTGGCCTACGCGATCGAGCCGATCGCCGAACCCGCCGCCGACGGCAAGACCTTCGCCGTCAGCGCCTGATCCCCGCTGTCGACGGGCCGTGCACAGCTGTGTACGGCCCGTTGACGTGTCCGGCTAGCGGCTGACGGTCGGCGGCAGCATCGGGCCTGCGACGGTGACTACGGCGAGTTGGTCGGTGTCGTAGTTGTCCTGGTCGTCGAGGTCGTCGTCGAGGTCGTCGAGATCGTCGTCGTCGAAACCGTCCGCATCTTCCTCGGTGGTGGGGGCGAGGTCCTTCTCGACGCGGCGGGTGGTGCCCTGGGCGACCGCGCAGAGGATAGGTTCCTCGCCCTCGGTCTCGGCGTAGACGTCGCAGTGGGTGACGGCCTGGCGGCGGGTGGCGCCAAGGACGGTGGCGTGCACGCGCAGGCGCTCGCCCTGGGCGGGGCGCAGGTAGGTGATGGTGAAGCCGCCGGTGAGGACGTTGGGGCCCAGGACGGTACCCGCGGCGAAGGTGAGGGCGTTGTCGGCGGCGTAGGCGAGCACCCCGCCGTGCACGAAGCCGAACTGCTGGCCGTGTTCTGGCTGGATGTCGATGATGAGAGTGGCTGCGCCCTCACCGAATTCGGTGAGCTCGGTGCCGACCAGACGGGCGAACGGCTGCGCGGCTAGTACCTGGCGCGCCAGGTCGAGGTCGAGGGTGGAAGCTTCGGTCGGCATCGGGTGTTCCGTTCTTCGAGTTGCGTGGCCCTGCATGGTGACTATTCGGTGCCGTCGGCCCGCAGTGTCGCCCACGCGGCGGCGGCGAGCTCGGGGGCGACATCGGTTGGCGCGGTACGGATATTGCCACCAAGCCATTGGCGGGAGTATTCCTGTGCCGCACCGAGCCACAGCGCGTAGACGAGATCGAGTTCCAGGTCACGCACCGCGCCGTAGCCCGCGTGCGTGCGCCACCACCGCCGGACGGCCGTGAGGAACTCCACATTGCGCTCGCTCTCGCGGGCCCCGGGCGGCCGCGAACCCGTGAGAACCGTTGCGCGATATTGATGTTCGTGCACCCAGTGCAGGTGCGCGCGCACCCCGGCCTCGACGCCGGTTCGCGCGTCGGGACTGTCGGCGACGGCATTCCAGAAGTGTTGCTGGTAGTCGGTGAGCGCGGCCACCCAGACCTGCCGATAGAGGTCGGACTTGTCCGGAAAGTGGTGGTACAGCGCGCCGACGCTGGCATCGGCGGCGGCGCGGATATCGCTCAGCGTGGCATCGAGCACGCCGTGTTCGGCGAACTGCCGCTCCGCGGCGAGCAACAACCGATCTCGCATCTCCATATACAGAATTTAGTTCTGTCCGGCTGACGTGGCAAGAGCCGATCTGTCGGTGCGATGCGGTAAGACGGAACTGTGCCCCGGTGGCTCCTGCATGTGGATCTCGACCAGTTCCAGGCGGCGGTGGAATTCCGGCGTCGCCCTGAGCTGCGCGGCCGGCCGGTGATCGTCGGCGGCGAGGGCGATCCCGCGCAGCCCCGCAAGGTCGTGACCTGTGCTTCTTATCCCGCGCGAGCCTACGGCGTGCGTGCGGGGATGGCGTTGAGAATGGCGCAGCGCAAGTGCCCGGAGGGCGTTTTCCTGCCGGTCGACATGGCCGCCTACGAGGTGGCCTCCGAAGAGATCATGGCGACGCTGGGCCGGGTGGCCGGCGCGGTCGAGGTGTGGGGGATGGACGAGGCGTTCGTCGCCACCGACGGCGATCCGTGGCAACTGGCCGCCGAAATCCGCACCGCCATCATCGAACTCGGCCTCACGTGCGCGGTCGGGATCGGCGACAACAAGCTCACCGCGAAGCTCGCCACCGGTTTCGCCAAGTCCACCGGCAAGACCTCCGCCGAACCCGAGCACGACCCCGGCGCCGCCACCGGCATCTTCGAGCTCACCGCCGCCAACTGGACCGAACTCATGGGCCACCGCCCCACCGACGCGCTCTGGGGCGTCGGTGCCCGCATCGCCCACCGCCTGGCCGACCTCAACATCACCACGGTCGCCGATCTCATGTCCGCCGACCGCGCGCGTCTGGCCGCCGAGTTCGGCCCGAGCACCGGCCCCTACCTGTGGGTCCTCGGCCACGGCAAAGGCGACACCGAACTCTCGACCACCCCGCGAATCCCCGTGGGCCGCAGCAAATCCGAGACCTTCCCGCACGACCTCACCGATCCCGCCGAAATCCGCCGCGAGGTCGCCCGCATCGCCACCGAGGTCGCCGAGGAGATGCGCGAACACCACCGCATCAGCACCCGGGTCTCGGTCACCGTCCGCACGAAAACCTTCTATACCCGCAGCAAACAGACAAAACTCCCCACCCCCACCGACGACATCACCACGATCACCGACACCGCCCTGGCGATCATCGACCGCTTCGACCTGGACCGCCCGATCCGCCTCCTCGGCGTCCGCCTGGAACTCCTCCCGCCCTGACGTGGGTCCTCCCCCGCGGTCTCGCGAACTCGTATGCTCGGGCAATGGAGTTTTCTGCGATGGTGGCCCGTGAATCCGATGGTGGGATCGTTCTCGCTCGTGAAACGGTGGGAGACGACTTCCTCGGTAGCGGCGAGGTGACGATCAAGGTTCATTACTCGAGCGCGAACTACAAAGATCTGCTGGCGATCACGCCGCGCGGTGGGGTGGTGCGCAACTATCCGATCGTGCCGGGCATCGACCTCACCGGTGAGGTGATCGCCTCGGAGATCGATGACTTCTCCCCCGGCGACCAGGTCATCGCCCATGGCTACGACCTGGGCGTTTCGCGCAACGGTGGCTTTGCCGAATACACCAAGGTGCCTGCCGAATGGGTGGTGAAGCTCGACGGCCTCGACACCCGCGACGCCGCCACCATCGGCACCGCGGGCTTCACCGCCGCCCTGAGCGTGCAGGCCCTGCTCGACCACGGCCTGACCCCCGACGACGGCGCCGTCCTGGTCACCGGCGCGACCGGCGGTGTCGGCACCGTGGCCATCGACATCCTCTCCGGCCTCGGCTTCGAGGTGATCGCTTCCACCGGCAAGACCGACGCGAACGACCTGCTCGCCGAGCTCGGCGCCAACGAGGTCATCGGCCGGTTGCCCCTCGACCCCGATGCCAAGCCGCGCACGCTCAACAAGGCCAACTGGGCGTCGGCGGTGGACAGCGTCGGCGGCGCGTCGCTGGCCCACGTCCTCAGCGCCATCGGTTACGGCGGGGCGGTAGCGGCCAGCGGCCTCACCGGCGGCGCCGAGCTTCCCACCACCGTGCTCCCGTTCATCCTGCGCGGCGTCAGCCTGCTCGGCATCGACTCGGTCCAGCTCCCGATCGAGAAGCGCCGCGCACTGTGGACAGCACTGGGCAAACAGCTTCGCCCCCAGCATCTGTCGACGATCGAGTCCTTCGCACCGATCACCGAGGTCGGCACCGTCCTGCAGTCGATCAAGGACGGCACCCACTCCGGGCGCACCGTGATCGGCGTGGCCAACGAGTTCTGAGCCCGCCAGAGTCCACACGACGACGTTACGGATAATGTAATACTGTAACGACATGATGCTCCGCCCAGACGGCACCACGATCACCGACGAGTCCGCGATCGCGCTGGCCGCGTCCATTCGCGCCCGTGAGGTCAGCGTCCGCGCGGTGATCGATGCCCACATCGCTGTGCTGGAACGTTTCGCGCCCGCCACGAACGCCGTGGTGGTGGACTGCTACGACACCGCGCGGGCACGGGCCGACGCCGCCGACGCCCACCTCGCGACCGGGCCGGAGTACCTGCCACCGCTGTTCGGCGTCCCGATCACCGTCAAGGAGTCCTTGGCGGTCGCGGGCCTGCCCAACACGGCGGGCGTCGTGGCTCGGCGGCACCTGCGGCCCACCGCGAATGCCACGGTGGTGCAACGAGTTCTGGACGCGGGTGCGATCGTGCTCGGGCTGACCAACACCGCCGAGGGGTGCATGTGGCTCGAGTCGACGAACCGGGTCTACGGGCGAACCAGCAACGTGCACGACCGGACACGGACGGCGGGCGGGTCGTCGGGCGGTGAGGGCGCCGCCGTCGGCAGCGGCGGCTCCCCGCTCGGCCTGGCCACCGATACCCTCGGCTCGATCCGGGTGCCCGCCTTCTGCAACGGCGTCTTCGGGCACCGCCCGTCGACCGGCCTGCTCCCGACCACCGGTGCGTGGCCACCACCGTTCGGCGTGGCCGCCCTGTGCTCCAACGGGGTCATCGCCCGCCGTGCGGCCGATCTCATGCCGCTGCTGCGGATCATGGCCGGTCCCGACGGGACCGATCCCCTGGTCCGCGCGGCCACCCTCGGCGATCCGGCGACCACCTCGATGCGGGGTGTGCCCGTCGTGCTGCTCGACGGAACCTTCGCCCCCGGCTTCGGCCGTGAGGTACTGGCCGCGCGCGACCGCGCCGCCGCCGCGCTCACCGAGGCGGGCGCCGAGGTCACCCGGGTACCGATGCGTTCGCTGCGGACGATCGGGCTCTTCGCCACGATCGTGCTGGCCGAGGAGACCGGGATCAGCTTCGCCGAGATCATGCGCGGCGAGGGCGCCGACATCCTCGCGCCGGGTCAACTCACCGCCCTGCGCGGCGACCACACCCTCGCCACCCGTCTCCTCGCACTCGGCGAGCTGATCGCGGCCCGGCTACCCACCCGGGTGGCCCGGCGCATCACCGCCGCCGCACACCGCACTGCCGCCGAGATCACCGAGATCATCGGTGACGGATTGCTCCTGCATCCGACCCTGAGCACGGTCGCGCCCCGTCACGGCCGCACCACCGGCCGCCTGTGGCGCACGAACACCGTCGCACCGTTCAGCCTCGCCGGGCTCCCCGTCACCCAGGTGCCGCTCGGCCGCGGCACCCACGGTCTGCCACTCGGGGTACAGGTGGTCGCGGGACCCAACCGCGATCACCTCTCGATCGCCGCGGCCCTCACCCTCGAGAAGACGTTCGGCGGCTGGGTCCGCCCGCGGGGCTGACCACTCCCCCTCCAGGTGTGCTCACGTGCTCGGGAGCAACGCCATCGCCGCGCGGTATCGACGGCTCGGCCGGAAAGGACGCCGGGAACAGTTCGCCGGCGGGACGGCGTAGGTAGTCGCGCTCGGTGTAGGCCGCACGCATCCGGTCGAACAGTGACTGCGCCCGCCGGGTCATCGCAGGCAGGTCGATGCCGGGAATTACCCCGTCGCGCAACGTGATCCGCCCGGCGACCATGGAGAAATCCGCCGCGCGCCCGGTGCTGTTCATGCACAGGGTGCGAATCGGATCGTCGAGGACGCCGTCGCGCGGGTCGTCGAGGCGGAAGGCGACCAGGTCGGCGGTCGCCCCCACCGCGATCGTGCCCAGGTCCGGTCGGTGCAGCGCTTCGGCACCGCCGAGCGTCGCCGCCGAGACGTAGTCGCCGTAGGTGGCCGCGTCGAGCCGCGATGCCAGCACCTTGGCCAAGGTGACGCCGATGTCGATGCCGCGCACCAGGTCCGGCGGAAAAGAGTCGGTGCCGAGGGCGATGCGCACGCCCGCTGCCCGGTACCGATCGAAACTGTCGAGCGCCGATCCGTGTCTGGCCGAGGTGAGCGGGCAGTGCACGATCGATGCTCCCGACGCCGCGAGCGTGCCGAGATCGTCATCGGTATCGGCATCCACGTGCGGGTTCGAGTCGATGTAGATCCCGTGGGGGATGAGCAGATTCGGCCCGAGGAGACCGGTTCGCCCGAGCACGGCCAGCGGTGACATACCGAACCGCTCGATCACGAACGCGCGTTCGTGCAGCCCTTGGAGCGCGTGCAGGCGGACCAGCGCGCCGGTCGCCGCGGCCAGCGCGGCGGTCCGGTGCAGCAGATCCTCGGACAGCGTCTCGATCCGGCACGGGAGCAGCGTCCCGTGGATCAGATCGGTGTCCTGCGCCGAGGCCCACTCCAGGAACCGCGCCGCACCCTCGAACCCGTCGAGCCCGAGTTCTTCGTTCCAGTAGATGGACCGCGAGCCGTCGTCGTCGACCACGTTGACCCCGGATCGGTACGCGGGCCCGAGGTACACCCGCAGGCCCAGACGTTGTGCGGATTCGGCCATCGCCACGGCGTCGGAGTAGGTCTCCGCCCAATCGCTGTGTACCTCCGACGCGATCGGCATCGCCGTCGTCACCCCGTGCATCACCAGCTGGACGAACCCGTACTCACGGATGAACGCCCGCTCCTCGGCGTCGAACACCGCGCGCCGCCGCTGCGTGGCGTACTCGCGCGACCATTGCAGACCGAGGCCGAGCTCGCGCGATTGCCACGAATCCAGGATCGTGTGGTCGATGTCGGTGAGCGCGTCGAGGTCGATGAGCCCGGGCATCAAGACCGCGTCCCCAAGCTCGATCACCTCGTCGACGGTCTCCAGACCGCGCGGACCGGCGGCGACGATGCGCGAATCCTCCACCACCACTTCGCCATCGGTGAGCATCACGTGGCCGCCGACGATCCCCGACGCGAGCACATGGCGTGCTCGAATACCGCGCCGCATCTCAGCTCCTCCCCCTGCCCCAACGACCGGGAATCTCGAATCCGTCCAGTGCCGTATCGACGGAAACGACACTGCCCCGATGGATTACAGTGCGCTCGGCCGGGCGGTCCATCACAGCCGAAGTCGGGCTGGCCGCGTCGACCAGGAAGAACTCGGCCGGATCACCGACCTCGAAACCTGGATGTGGCTCGCTCCGGCCGAGCGGGCGCAGACTTCGGTCGAGCACGCTCGCACCACCCCAACTGGCCACGGCGAGAGCGTGTTCCACGTGCTCGTCGGATCCGAACCCGTTGACGAACGCGAGTTGCCAAGCGCGGTCGAGCATGTCGCCGTTGCCGTAGGGCGACCAGTAGTCCCGCTGACCGTCCATCCCGACCCCGACGCGCACACCGGCCGCGGCCAGGTCGAGCAACGGCAACGCCCAACCCTGCGCGCCCGCCGCGTGGGTGAGGGCGATGTCGAGCTCCGCCAGCTGCTCGATCGCCGCAGGCACAGCGGGCAGCCCACCGGCCAGGCACCGGGCATGGGAGATGGTCGCCAGACCGGTCATCCCGAGCGCCCGCACCCGTTCGATGATCAGCGACAGGGTGAACAGCCCCAGCTCACCCGCTTCGTGCAGGTGGATGTCGACGCCGACCTGATGCTTGTCGGCCAGCCCGAACACCGCGTCGAGATGTCGCACCGGATCGCGGTCGAGTTCGCACGGATCCATCCCGCCGACCAGGTCGGCCCCGGCCGACAGTGCCGCGTCCATGAGGTCGACGACGCCGGGCTCGAGCAGGATTCCGACCTGCGGGAACGCCACGATCTCCACGTCGCACACGTCGTCGTAGCGTTCCCGCGCCGCGAGTTCGCCTTCGAGCTTGGTG
>NZ_JBHWZY010000115.1:0-11747 GCF_042727815.1 Nocardia sp. NPDC060220 | reverse complement strand
CCCGCACCACCGATCCCCCCGGCTGCGCCTGCACCTCCAATCCGTGCACGGCGTTAAGGAATATGTGGCGCGCGCGCCCGACCAACTCCTGGCGGCGGCGTCGATGGAACCGCCCTCGCGCGTCGGCGCGCACTGACCCGAGACAACAAGAACGGCCCCGCGGACAACCGCGGGGCCGTTGGTCTTGTGTGGGCTAGACGCGCGGGGCGGGCACGTTGCCAGCGTCGGCGGCCGCCAGCTCTTCGGCGAGCAACTCGGCGAAGGTGTAGGTGCCGGTCGGCTGGTCGTCCTGGCCGAGCAGATAGAGCCGCTTCACCGAGATCAGAATCGCTTCGGCGATCACGTCGCGCATGCGCGGGTTGGTGAGCACCGAGGCGTCGTAGTCGTTGGTGAGGTAGCCGAGGTCGACCTGCACGGTCGGCATCTTGGTCAGGCGCAACAGGTCCCAGGTGCGCTGATGAGTCCGGCAGTCCTGCACCGAGGTTCGGGCCACCACTTCGCGCTGGATGAAACCGGCCAGTACCTGACCGATCATCGACACCGAACCGTGCGAGTTGCCCCAGTAGAAGCCGGCCACTCCCTTCGCGGACGGGTTGTCACTGGTCGCGCAGCGCAGCGAGATCATCAGGTCGGCATCGAAGGCGTTGGAGGTGTCGGCGCGTTCGACATCGGTGGGGTTGGCGCCCCACGGCCGGGACAGGAAGGTTTCCATACCGGTCGCGGCCATCCGGCCTTCGAGCCTGGAAGCGAGATCCCACAGGATCTCCGACTCGTAGACGTCACCGTATTCGGTGGGTACCGCGAAACCCTTGTCGGCGCCGCCGAATCCGGGGTCGATGACGATCCGCTTGCCGGTGAGCTGCGGGCCCGCCCGGTGCACCACTTCTTCCTCGGCGATGCGATGCGGGTTGCCGCCGGTGACGCGCGCGCCGAGCAGATCCAGCGAGCGCAAGGTGTCGGGTCCGCAGATACCGTCGGCGGACAGGCCGATCTCGCGCTGGAACGCGCTGAGCCCGTCGTGGGTGTGCGGGCCGAAGTGCCCGTCCACCCGGTACACGTAGAAGCCGAGATCCTGCAGCTTGCGCTGCAGGGTGGCCACGTCGTCACCGTAGAGCGGCGCCGACAATTGGTAGATCAACGTGCGAGCACCCAGCCGGTAGGAGGCTTCCTTCAGCGCGCGATAGGTGGCCGGACCGACCACCCCGTCGACGAGCAGACCGCGCTGCTGCTGGAACGCGCGGATCGCCGAATCGAGGGGCCGATCGAACACCGCCTCGGTGTCCTTCCAATACTCCGGTCCGTCAGTGGATTCGACGTGTGGGAGATGCAGGAAACCGAGGCTTGCGAGGGTGCTCCGAACCTCTGCGACGGCTGGTCCTGAATCGCCGTGACGAAGTCGGTGCATGCGTAAGAGCCCTTTCCTTCGGCCGGAGCGTCCGTCGATTGTCTCAGACCCGGGCCGCTTTGCGGGAATCCCGGGTCCAGGCATCCTACGGCGCGTCGGCCGGTAGGAGACGCTTTTATCGGATGCTCTGTGTTAGATGAGACCGTCGAGCTCGCGCAGCAGCGCCGCCTTACCTTTCGCGCCGACGATCTGCTTCACCGGCTTGCCACCCTGGAACAAGATCATCGTGGGCAGCGACAGGATCTGGTAGTCGCGGGCGGTGCCGGGATTGGCCTCGGTGTCGAGCTTGGCGATGGTGAGCTTGTCGGCGTGGGTGCCTGCGATCTCCTCCAGCACGGGGGCGACCATCTTGCACGGGCCGCACCAGTCGGCCCAGAAGTCGACGAGCACCGGCTTTTCGCTGAGCAGGACGTCGTCGGCGAAGGACTGGTCGGTGACGGTGATGGTGTTGGCACTCTCGGCCATGGGTGTCTCCTCGACAGGGGTGGAACTCGAAATCAGTTGGCGCGCACGGCGGCCGGGCCGTCGGCATGGTCGAGCGTGTTGGCGGTGATGTCGCCCTGCTCGGCGAGCCAGCGTTCGGCGTCGATCGCGGCGCGGCAGCCGGTGCCCGCGGCGGTGATCGCCTGCCGGTAGGTGTGGTCGACGAGGTCGCCCACGGCGAAAACGCCCGCGACATCGGTGGCGGTGCCCGGATCGGTCACCTGCACATAGCCTTCGCCGTCGAGTGCGACCTGGCCCTTGACGAGTTCGCTGCGCGGATCGTGCCCGATGGCGACGAACAGGCCGGTCGCGTCGAGCTCGGACTCCGCGCCGGTGCGGGTGTCGCGCAGGGTGAGGCTGGTGACGCTCTTCTCACCGTTGACCTTCACGACCTCGGAGTTGAGCTGGAACTTGATCTTCTCGTTGGCCTTGGCGCGCTCGAGCATGATCCGTGACGCACGGAACTCCTCGCGGCGGTGCACGATGGTGACGCTCGCGGCGAACTTGGTGAGGAAGGTCGCTTCCTCCATGGCGGAGTCGCCGCCGCCGACCACCACGATGTCCTGGCCCTTGAAGAAGAAGCCGTCGCAGGTGGCGCAGGCGCTCACACCGCGGCCGAGCAGGTCCTGCTCCCCCGGCACGTTCAGGTAGCGCGCGGCCGAACCCATCGCGAGGATCACGGCGTAGGCCTCGAAGGTCTCGTCACCGACGGTGACCTTCTTCACGGGGCCGGACAGGTCGATCGCGTCGACGTCCTCGGTGCGCAGCTCGGCGCCGAAACGCTTGGCCTGGTCGCGCATCTGCTCCATGAGGTCGGGGCCCATGATGCCGTCGCGGAAGCCGGGGAAGTTCTCCACCTCGGTGGTGGTCATCAGGGCGCCACCGAACTGGGTGCCCTCGAAGACCAGCGGCGAAAGCTCCGCGCGGGCGGCGTAGACGGCCGCCGTGTAGCCGGCGGGTCCTGAGCCGACGATGATCAGGTCGCGAACTGGCGTGCTCATGGGGACCTTCCGAGAAGTAAAGCTGGGACGTGTCGGTCAACAACAGCCTAAACGGTGTTGTTCCCGGTATTTCTTTGCGGCTGGTCCCTCAACCGATGTCGCGCAGGGTGAGCCGTTCCGGGGTGCCGGTGGTGCAGCCGGTACCGACCACCAGGGCGGTGATGGTGGGGGCCTGCTCGCCCTGGACGAGGACCAGGACGGCGTCGGAGCCACGGAAAGTGATATTCGACGCTCCCAGTACCGCGCGGTCGATGCCGTTGGCTTGCACGCAGCGGGTGAGGGCTGCTTCGTCGGCCAGCGGGCCGATCACGTCGCGTTTGCCCAGTGCGCGGAGTGCGGCGGCGGTGGTGAGTTCGTCGGCGGCCGCCGGTTCGGTGAACGGCGCGGCGGTGGGGGTGCCCTCGGTGGTGTCGAACGTGCTGAACACGGCACCGGCGCCCGCCAGGACGGCCACGGTGGCGGCGGCCGCGGCGAGTAGCCCCAGTCGGCGCCGGGAGCGGTAGCGATCCAGCAAGATCGGGGCCTCGCCGGCCGGTGCGGGGGGAACAGCAGCGAGCGGCGTGATGCGCTCGGTCGGGCCCTCCCCCGCGTCGAGTTCGGCGACGAATCGGAACATGCGGTCGGCCACGTCGTCGGGCATGCGGTGCATGACCCGCTCGTCGGTGGCGAGCGTACGGAGGTGGGTGTTCACCTCGTCGAGCTTGTTCAGGTAGTGCAGCGCGTCTTCGTCGGTGCGGACCACGGGCCACAGCTGCTCGCACAATTCGGGCGCGAGGTTGTCGGCATGCAGATCGGCCAGCAGTTCCGACGGGAACGGAGGCTGCGGCACGGATCGAGACACCCTCGCACCTCCCCTGTTCTGTCGATATCGGATCGCAGGATTTACATCGCTGACTTGTTCGTCACTGTTAATGACGCATCCCGACTACATCCGGTTCCCTGGATCCCGGAAAAATTCCAAACGTTCTTGCAAACGTACGCGCGCTCGGGCGCATCGGCTCTTGATCGTGCCCGGCGCCACGCCGAGCGCAGCGGCGGTTTCGGCGACGCTGCGGCCCTCCATCTCGGTCATGACCAGGGCCAATCGCTGTTCGTCAGGGAGGGTGAACAGCGCCTCGCTCACGACGGTGGACAGTTCGTAATGCGCGAAGGCATCGTGCGGGTCGACCGCCTCGGGCATGGTGTCGGGCAGGATCGACACGGCGCGACGGGTCTTGTTGCGCCGGATCCGGTCGAGGCAGGCATTCACCACGATCGCGTGCAGCCAGCTGCGCACCTCGGATTCGGCGCGGAACGAGTCGGCGGTGCGATGGGCCGAGAACAAGGCGTCCTGCAGACAGTCGGCGGCGTCCTCGCGGTTGTAGGACGTGCGCAGCGCGGTCTGCCAGAGATGGTCGGAATGCCTGCGCAGCAGTTCGGCGAAGACATACGGTTCCCCGCGAACGTGGGCGGCAAGCAGTTGCTTGTCGCTGCCGTTCTCCAGGAACGAGCGGACGCTGGGCGCGACCTGCCGCGGTGGCACACCGCGGACTTGCTCGTTGACATCCGGCGACAAAACTGACCCCTTGGACAGCGCTCATTACGGCGACTTCGAGCCGACGAACAAGGCCGATCCATCACCTGACTACAACGCGGCGTCCAGGATCGACGTCAACAAATCCTGGGTAACTCTCAACCGAGAGCGCGGGGGGATCATATCGTTGATAACAATTACGCACCAACCGGACCGCGGTTCGATGAAGATCGGCAAGGGGCCCGGAAATGATCGACCACCTGCGCAGATAGCAGAGGTGGGAGGGTTTTACGGCGCGATGAGACTAAGGGGCCGCGTCGAAGCGGACATCGGCGATCGCGGTCTGGAACTGACCGCCGGAATTCGCCAGTCCGGTGATCCAGACGAGCACGAAACGAGCGGCCTGATCGGTATGCACGGCGATATCGGTGACGCCGTCACCGAGCTTGGCCGAACCGATCAGCTGGGTCTGGTCGAGCGTGGGCGCCTCGGTGGGCGAGGTACGGATCTCGACCGTGCTGCCCGCACTGGGTGAGGTGATCGACACATTGGTGAGCTTGGCCGGCGTCGGCAGCGTGGCCAGCAGCCCCACGCCCTTCTTGAGGGCGGGGAACTGCTGGAAGTACTGATCGGTGCGCCACACCGTCGCCGCGTTGTGGTCGAGCACCGCGCCCGCCGCCGCGGCGCCGTCGGGGGTGCCCTCCGGGGAGAACACCGCGGCACCGGTGACCGGCACCGGCACACTCGTCGGCGGTGCCGCGGGGTCGTCGGCGGGCGGTGCGGACGCCGCGGGCGGAGCCACACTCGAGGTGAGGCCGATATTGATCTGCTGGTCCAGCGGCTTGTCCGACGCGCCGGGCGCGAAGATGCTGACCATCCACCAGATCAGCACGCCGACCACCAGCGCGGCGAGCACGCCGAGGCCGACCATGATCCACATCATCCGCTTGGAGCGTTCCCGCTCGGCCGCGAGCAGTTCCGGGTCGGCGAGTGAATCGGCACCGGGGGCCACAGCCCGCTGACCCAGACGTAAGACCGGAATGAAGTCGGTCTTCTGATCGACGACCGAGGCCTGCTCGAGCACGTGCTGCACGGTGGCAGCGGTGCGCACGCCCTTGTTGGATTCGAGCGAGCGAACCGCGACGGCCGAGATCTCGAACGGCACCTCCGGTCGGATCTGCCGCGGTTCCACCGGCGTGCCGTCCGGCCCGAAATCGGCCAGTCGCAGGCCGCCGATGGTGGCCGCCGACCCGGTGACACCGCCGACGCGAATCGGCCAGCGCGCGGTGATCAGGGCGTAGAGCATCGCGCCGAGGCCGCGGACGTCGCCTTGCGCGTCGGAATCGCCGAGGGTGCCGGGGAACGCGAGGACGGCGTCACCGGAGGCACTGATCCGGATCCGATCGGGGTGATCGATCGACAGCGAGCCGCCGCCACGGTGCGCGAGTTCGGCCGCCGAGGCGAGCGCCCTGATGGCCCTGGCCGCGCCGACCGGCGACGGCACGGTCTCGGCCATCTCACGCAGCGAACGACCGGGGGTCCACTCGGCCACGACGATGCCGCCGGAGCTGCCACGGACCACGTCGAGCACCCTGGCCAGGCCGGGCGAATTGATCCGGCCCAATCGCAGCGTGCGCGACAGCACCGCCTGCGGGCCGTCGTGACCGGAGTTCTCGCCCGAGGTCTGATCCGCGTCCACGAAGGTCAGCGCGACCTCGCGATCGAGCTTGATATCGAGTGCCTGCCAGAACTTCAGCCCGCGCGCACCCCCGTGACCGGCCAGCAATCGGTACCGGCCACCGGCGACGGACGCGCCGGGGATGAGCTTGGGGCCACGCTGCCCACGGTTGGCCGCGGCGCTCGGGGGCACCTGCGGGGGAATCGGCAGCATGCCGGTGTCGTATGTCGGATCGTGCGGCGGCATGGCCGAACGTGCGTCGTCTTCGTGCGTATCGCCTTCGTCTGGCGCGTCGGTATGTTCGGAATCCGTCGAGTTCGGCGCATCGGGCCCGACCTCGGTGGACATTCCTGCTGCCGCGCGCGCCGCAGAATCAGCGGCCGGGACGCCGCCCACCGCGTCATCGCTCACCCTCGGTCCTCCTTCGGCCTGAAAACCCGTGTCGGTCTGCGGAACAGCGTACGGGAACTGTGCTTTACCGGTGCTGTCAACAGCGCCCGGTCGAATGACGGGAAGCACCATGGTCTGGGTGTCCAAAGACTGCCCATATGCGGGGAATCCGTAGGTATCGGGACGGCGCAGGACGGTGGTCGCGTAGATGTCGTCTGCCGGGGTGTCGTCGAGTCCGAGATCCGGCGCGGGCGGGGTGATGCCGAGCTTGCGCGAGATCGCCACGGTGATGGCGACGACCTCGGGGATACCGGCCAGACGCATCAGGCCGAAGGCCACCGAGAACATGACCAGCGAATCGACGACAACGCGCAGCAGCGAGCCCGCGCCGCCGGAGACACGGTCGAGTCCGGTCACCGTGTCGACGATCAGCATCACCGCGCCGCCCGCGATCGAGGCGAGCAACACTCTGGTCACAGTTCGGCCGACATTGACCATTCGCAGGTCGCCGAGGCTGCGGTGCAGCAGCACGCCGCCGATCACCGCGCCCGCGGTGAATCCGAGGCCGGTGGCGACACCGAGAACGATCACCACGTCGTCGCTGTCGCGGGCGATGACCGGTGCCAGCGCCGAGATCAGGATCTTGATCGTCGTGATGCCGAGGATGATCCAGGTCGGTGTCCATGCCTGCTCGCGCGCGTAGAACACCCGCAGATGGATGAGTACGAGCGAATACGGGATGAGCGAGAACGCCGACCAGCTCACCGCGCTGCCGAGCCGTTCGGCGTCACCGGAGAATCGCGCGTAGCCGTAGAGCGCCTGGCCGATCTCCGGGCCCGCGAGCGTCATGAAGGTGACGATCGGCAGCATCGCGATCATCGTGAGTCGCGTGGCTACGGACAGGTCGTCGACCACGGCGGGGGTGTCGTCGTCGGCGGCGCTGCGGCTCAGCCTCGGCATGATCGCGGTGAGCAGGGTTACCCCGATCACGCCGTAGGGCAGCTGCAACAGCGCCCACGCGTTCGCGAAGATCGCGGGACCCGCTTCGTCGGCCGAGGAGGCGATGTTGTTCGCGACCACCAAGCCGACCTGGCTGATCAGCACGTACAAGATGATCGCGATGCCCATCTTGCCGAACTGCTTGAGCCGCGCGTCGACTCCCCACAGCGGACGCAGGTTGATCCCGTGCCTGCGGATCGCGGGCAGCAGGCAGAGCGCCTGTGTCGCCACGCCCGCGGTGATGCCGAGGCCGAGGACCAGCAGTTTCGGGTCGCTCATGCGCACCGGGTCGAGCGTGATCTCGCCGGGTGTCAGCGCGTAGACCGCCAGCACCGTCAACGCGACCACATTGTTCATCACGGGTGCCCACGCACCCGGTTTGAACGCCTGTCTGGTGTTGAGGATCGCGGTGAACAGCGCGGACATGCCATAGAAGAGCAGCGCGGGTGCCAGTAGGTAGGTCAGCGCGACGGTCAGGTTCGTATTCACCTTGCCGTCGGAGGAGACGAGCACGTGACCGGCCAGGATCGGCGTGGCCGCCAAGGTGAGCACCGTGGCGACGAACAGCACGGTGAAGGCCGCTGTCACCAATCTGCGCACGAACGCGGCGCCGTTGTCGGCGTCCTCCTGCTCGGCGCGGATCAGGGTCGGCACGACGATGGCGGTGAGCACGGCGCCGAGGACGAGCTCGGCGACCATGTTCGGGATCAGGTTCGCCGAGATGAACGCACTCGCGATGGCCGGACCGAGCACGGTCAGCAACAGCAGCTGCTTGGCGAATCCGGTGATCCGGCTGATCAGCGTCGCGACGGCGATCGAACCCGAGTCCTTGAGCAGCTTCGCGTTGGCACTCATCGGGGCGCCGCCCGCCTTGCCGGCAGGTTCGGCCGCTACCTTCTTCGGCCGGGCGATGACCTGAGTCCGCTCCGCTGACCGATCGCCGGCGGGCACACCGCTCGCGTTCCGTCCACGATCGCCCAATCCGGCGCCTGCCTGGCGGCCATCCCGCGCGGGATCCGCGGCGGGCATCCCGGGGAAACTCCCCCGCGACGGCATTGGACGTCCCTGTTCCGGCGGAGCTTGCCTGCGGCCACCGGCCTGATCGGGCCGATCCTGTCTCGGAATGGCGCCGGACTGCCCACCGCGCGGCGGGACCGGTCGTTGCTGGGGGAACTCGCCCGACGGGTTCGGCCCGGATCGCCGCGGGGCGAATCCGTCCGGTCCGGGACGTTGCTGCTGCGGAAACTCACCCGAACGCCCGGCGGAACCAGGTCCGGGGCGCTGCTGTTGCGGAAACTCACCCGAACGACCGGCGGAACCAGGTCCGGGCCGTTGCTGTTGCGGGAATTCGCCCGAGCGCGCGCCGGAACCAGGTGCATGGCGTTGCTGGGGAGGTACAGGGCGACCGTCCGGCCCGTAAGCAGGGGGGCGCGGGGGCAGGCCGGGCGGACCGGCAGGGGGCTGCGGCGCGCCGGGAGGGATGCCTACACCGGGGCGCGGCGGCGGTCCGGGACGTTGCTGCTGCGGGAATTCACCCGAACGATTCGCCTGGCCGGGCGGTCGTTGACGTGGAGCGGGCCCGCGCCCTTGGCGGTCGCCCTGGGGCGGGCGCTGCTGATCCGGGCGGTAGTCGGCCGGGCGTGGCTGACCCTGTGCCGGGCGGAACCCGGCCGGTGGCTGTTCAGTGGGGCGACCGGGAGCCGGCGCGGCGCCGTGATCCGGCCCGGGACGGTATCCGGCCTGTTCGGGGCGCACGCCGGGCCGAGGACCTGGCGCGGCGGGCCGCTCACCGGGATGACGTGGCGCGCCGGGCAGATCCACCGCGGGCCGATTCCCCGGCTGACGAAATCCACCGGGCTGTTCGAACGCCGGATCACCGGGGCGTACCGGCGGTCGGCCATCGCGAGGTGCGGCGTCCGGTCGATGACCAGGCGCGCCGGGCCGCCGATCCACGTGCTGTGCGGCCTCGTCGCGGTCGGCGTCCTGTCCGGCCGTCATCCCGCGTTCCCACGGAGCACTGGGCGCCCGGCGCAGGGTCGGGTCGTCGTCGTGGTCACGCCGATGAGCGGAATCATCGTCGCCCATCATGCCTCCTGTACCCGGCGTAACCCGCGAATCCCGCCGGTCCGATGAGCGTTTCGCTCACCAGTGCCACTCTCGTCCTTGTCTGTCATGGTGCCCTGACCGCGCGTCAGGCGCGGGTGTTCACTGCCGTTGCAGCCGCTGACGTGCCCGCCGCAGTCGACCCGCCCGTTCGACCGTCTCCGGGGTGAACCCTTCGTCGGCGGGGTCGGGCTGTCCGCGGAACCGCCGCAGCAGTCGGCGCCCGGCCAGCAGCAACAGCAGTATCGCGGCACATGCGGTAATTATGGCCAGGGCCTGACCGTAGGCGTTCGAGCGCACCGAGACCGAGGTCGCCTCTCCTAGCGCTATCCCGTCCGGGGTGGTAAGGGCGATCGGAATGACCAGCTTACGGCTGTCGCTCACCTCGGTCGGGATCTGGAACGACCGGGTCCCGGACGGCGGAAGCAGCTGTTCGCCGATATCGGTGATGTTCGTCTCGGCAGGCGCTTCGATCCGGAACATCACCCGGATGGCGACGGGCAGTTCATTGCGCGCCACCAGCAACAACGGGCTCTGCTCGGAGGCCAGCGTGTACACCCCGCCCGGTGGCAGCACCGAGACCGAGGAGAACATCGTGTCCAGTTCACGGGTCGCCTGGTCGATGCGCCGCTGGGCGTGCAGGTCGGCGAGCGTGTCGTTGTCGGCCCTGCGGTCGGACAGGCTCAGCGCGCGCAGCAGATCCTCGCGTGCCGGGGTGAGGAACGCGTGCGGGGTGAGCTCGGATTCGGGCAGTTCGACCAGCGCGCGCATCAGCTCGGTCACCCGGGCGCCCTGGTCGTGCACCGGTCCGATGAACTGTTCCGGCGCGGCGTCCTGGGCGGCGCGCGGCAGATACTCCAGCGCGAACGGCCGCGGATCGGGTGCCTGCGTGACGAGGTCGGTGAAGCTGCGCGGGCTGGCGAGGTTGTTGCGGGTGAGCAGTTCGACCTGCTTGAGCAGCGCGACGCCCTCCTCCCGGCTGGCACCCCACTGCTGCGGTGGCATCAGCAGCTGCGAGCGCGGCCGGTCCGGCGACGGATTGAGCGCACTCCAGGCCATCGCGCCGAGCGCGTCCTGCAACCGGGCCGCGCGTGAGTCGTTGGTGACGTCGAAACGCACCTTCGACGGTGTGAACGACGGCGTCGGGGGGTTCGAGCCGACCGCGGCCAGCGCGGTCGCCGACCAGATGTCGAAGGTGGTCACCCGCAGCGCGGGATCGGTCCCGGCGGCGGCGCCGGCGGGCGGTTCCGCGCTCACGCCCGGCACCCGCACGACATCGGGCGCGGACTGTTCCCCACCGACGACCACATCGGGTGTGAGCGTGGTCGGAGCGGAGGTGAGCGCGTTGTCGGTATCGGCGGGCGACCCGTCACCCGACACCGCGGAACCGGCCAGCACCGCCGTGCCGTATCCGTGCTCGCGCAACAACAGCCCGGCCGGATCGTCGATGCTGCCCGAATCGGGCAGGCTCACCCCGCGCAGCGACTGCGTGCCGAGGATCGAGTCCACGACATCGGCGGGCGCGAGCAGGGCCCGCGCCGACAGACCCGGATCGTTCACCGCGGCCAGTGCCGACACGTCGACCTGCGCGAACGGCAGGGCCACCGTGCACATCGACCCGGCCAGCGCGCGCAACCGGTCGAGCCAGGCTTGCGCGTTGGCCGCCCCGGTCCCCTCCCTGGTCGCCCCGCTCGGATCCGACGGACTGGCCAGCACCCGATAGCCGCGCGTCATCGTCTGCACGGTCGAGACCAGGTCGGGATCGATGGCGATACACACCGATCCGGCCACACTTCTGTCTTTGCCCGGTGCGGGCACCACCGATTCCAGCGCGGCGACGAGCTGTTCGAGGCGCCCGCCCTTGCCGACCGAGGCCGCCAGTTCGTCATCGAGCAGTTCGGCCTGGCCGTTCACCGAGCCGGGCTTGCCCGCGACCATGCGCGGCCGGTCGGCCAGCGGCCAGATCATCGTGGTCGCGATCGGTGACGCTTCCGGCGGCGGTGTCACCGCCGGTTCCGCGCTGCCGTCCACACCGGTGGGCGGCAGTCCGAGGACGGGGAGCAGGAAGCGCGCGTCGTCGAGCCTGGCCTGGGTGCCGTAGGCGGGTTCACCGTTGACGTTGAGCAGCAGCGGATACACTCCGGGATCGGTGAGCCCGAGCGATGCCTCCGAGCC
>NZ_JBHWZY010000114.1:0-11779 GCF_042727815.1 Nocardia sp. NPDC060220 | reverse complement strand
GACCAGGGGCCGAAGGCCCGGCGGGCCGCCCGCACGGCGCGGTCCACGTCCTCGGCGCCCGCGCGGGCCACCTCGGAGAGGACCTCCTCGGTCGAGGGGGAGAGGGTCTTGAAGACCTGCCCGTCGGCCGCCTCGGTGAACTCGCCGTCGATGAAGGGTCTTGTGGAAGTTCACCCGGTAGCCGCCCTCGTAGACGTGGAGCAGGCAGTAACCGCCCGGATACTCCTTCACCGCACCGACTTCCAAGAATTCCACCGCGCAAGGCAGGTCGGGCCGGGTGCGTCTGGTTCGGTGGGTGTGACCGCTGTGGTGCAGGAAGACGCCCGGCGCCTGCTGGTAGAGGCTCTGTAGTTCGAGGGCGGTCGCGCGGTCGAGGATGAAGCCGTGGCCGCCGATATTGGTGAAGCCCGCCTCGGCGGTGACGGGGTGGTGGCCGAACACGATGGTCGGCCGGTCCGGGTCGGCGCGCAGCGTTTCGGTGAGGGCGTCGAGTTGCGGGCGGTCCATGGTGCCGCCCGCGGCATCCGGGGCGCTGGTGTCGAGGCCGAGGATGCGCAGGTCGCCGAGGTGGTGTTCGGTCAATTGCTGACGGGGTAGGAACTGATCGCCCCAGCAGTCGGCGCAGTCCGGATAGTCGTGCGGGCGGTCGTGGTTGCCGCGGGCGACCAGGTAGTCGGTGCCGAGAGTTCCCCATGCGTCCAGACGTTGTCGGACAGCACGTGATTCGTCGGCGGTGGCCTCGTTCGTGAGGTCGCCTGCCAGCAGCAGGAGCGAGGCGTCGCGGGCGCTGATATCAGCGAGGAGGCCGTCGAGCATGAACCGCGGATAGGGCGGGTCGCTCTGGTATCCGGGTGGGAAACCGGCGATCACGATGCCGCTCACCGTCTCGCCGTAGTGCACGTCGTTGGCCAGGGCGATGGTGTGTAGCAGACGTCCGGGAGGTGGTGTGAGCGTGGTGAATTCGCCGCGAGCTTCGGGAGCGCCGGGTGCCGCCGTGGTGAGCGCCGGGGCGGGGAGCGCGCGAATTCCGTTGGACAGGGCCTGGAATCGGTACGGGCGGCCGGGCTCGAGGTCGTCGATCTCGGCGTAGTGGAACGGGGTTCTGGAGTCGTCGTGGTAGACGGTGAACGGCTCGCGGGGTGAATCCGCCGGGGCCAGGCGCACTTCGGTATCGGCGGGGACCGGAAAGGGCCGGCCTGCCGGATCGAGACCGAACGTGGTCCAGGTCAGTACCGCGCCACGATCGGTCACGGTGACGATTTCCAGATCGAGCGCGATCAGCGGATCGACATGCGCCGCACCGGAACCCGGTATCGCCGCGGCGAGCGCCGCGCCCGCCGCGGCGGCCAGTACGGTTCGGCGCGACGCTCCGCAGCAGCCCATGCTGTCGAGCGTAACGGCGGTTCCAGGCGATACCGGGAAGCGTCACCGGGTGTTCGGTCAGTGTTTGTTGGCCGGTGCCGAGCAGATCTTCCAGGTGCCGTCTTCCTTGGTGAGGTGCTCCTCGGTACTCGACTCGGTATCGGGCTCCTCGCCCTCCACCGACAGCGTCAGCTGACCGGTGACCGTCGCTTTCGCGTCGTCGCCGGTGATGACGATGTCCTTGACCTCGTCGATCGTCACCTGCACCGTCGCCCGCTCGAACTGCGCCCGCTGCTCGGGGGTGAGATTGTCGATTTCCGTGCGATCCGCCTGACAGGCCAGTTGCGCGGCGGCGATGAAACCGTCGGCATCGAGCGTGTCGTAGAAGTCGCGCACCGCGACGTCGATCTGCTTCTCGTCCGACGACAACGGCGTACGCCCCTGCAACGTGAGCACGACCCCCGTCACCAGCACACCGACGACCACCAACGCGACGATCCCCAACGCCACGAACAACCCGGTCCGCTTCTTCTTCGGCGCGGGCGGTGGCACGAACACATCGGGCCCACCCGGATACTCGGGCCCCGGCGGCCCCCCGGCCCCGAACCCCGCATGCGGATACCCCGGCGGCCCGGACGGCATCCCCGGATCGCCGGGCGGCTGCTGACCGAAGGGAGGCTGTTGTCCCTCGGGCGGATTCGTCATGGCAACGCTCCTGATGTCATCGGGGGCGTCGACCCCCAAAACCTATGGAACCGTGCGAGATCAAACCTGAATATCGAACAAACGAGGCGAACCATAACCTCCGCGCTCCACTCGACCTCACCCGGGGCTGGATGCCTTCGTGAAGGCAAGATGAAGCCATGACGGCGTCGAGTGGGGGCTTGCCTGGCTCGGTGGCCGATCGAAACCTCGTCCTGGCTCGCCAACGAGAAAGGCCCCGACCAAGTGGTCGGGGCCTTCTTCGGTGCCCTCGGCAGGAATCGAACCTGCGGCCTTCTGCTCCGGAGGCAGACGCTCTATCCCCTGAGCTACGAGGGCGGGATAGATGCCGGTCGCGGTGAGGCGATCGGGCAGCGACAGCGTATCGCATCGAGTGCGGTGCGCCAAAAACTGTGCCGGACCGGGGGTTGGGGCCGGTCCGGCCGCGGTTGTCAGCCGAGGGGGAGGGGGGTGGCGTTGCGGGCGGCGAGCATGGTGATCATCAGCTGCGATTCGCCCTCTTGGGTTTTCGACATCGTGGCGGCCAGGGTGCGGACCGCGGTGGTGTCGGCGTGCTCGGCGGCGTAGTCGAGCATCGGGACGCCGCCCTGGTGATGGCGCAGCATCAGTTGCAGGAACATCGTGTCCAGTGCGGGGCCGGTGGACCGGCGCAGCGCGGTCATCTCCTCCTGGCTCGCCATGCCGGGCATGGACTGCATCGGGCCCGACATCGCCGGCTCGGCGGTGGAACCACCGTGGTGGCCGGTGCTGCCGTGGTCGTCGCTCATCCAGCCCATGTAGCCGTCGACGTTCTGGTTGGACTCGCCCCACAGCTGCAACCAGGCCTGCATGCGGCCGATCTGGTTCTGCTGAGTGGTCAGGATGTCGTAGGCGAGGCGACGCACATCGTTGTCGGTGGAGGCGATCAGGGCCACTCCGGCCATGTCGACGGCCTGCGCGTGATGTGCCGACATGTCCTGACTGAAACCGATGTCGACCGCGCTCGGCTCGGGTTCGGCGTTCTTCTCCAGCGGCATCCGCAACAACACACCCGCCACCGCGCCGAGCAGCAGCAGACCGATCGCGCCGAGAACGAGCACCGCCCCGGCCGGGCGACGCGCGCTCGACTCGGGCGCGGTGTCGTCGGGTTCGACCGCGCTCTCCTCCGTGCTCACTACTGACCCGCGGGCAGGCCGCCCGGCATCGGGATGTTCGGCAGGCCGGGGATGCCCGAGCCCGTGCCGCCGCCACCGAGCTCGGTCTGGTCCTGCGTCAGGCCCTTGCCGTCCATCGGGACCGCTTCGGGACCGTAGGGCGAGGAGTCGAACGGCGGCGGGTTGTTCGCGTCGAAGATCGGGTTCGAGCAGCTCGCGCCGACCTCGGGGTAGGCGTAGGGATTCTCACGCAGGGCGGAGATGAACTGCTTGATCCGCGCGTCGTCGGCGTTGTCCAGCTTGAGCTGGTGGCCCCACGACTGCAGCGAGACCGCCGAGTCCAGACCCGGGTACGGCGACATCAGCGAGTACTGACGGCCCTTGACGAAGTTCGACAGCTTCTCGACACCGGCCGCGTCGACCTTGTCGGGGTTGTAGGCGATCCAGACCGCGCCGTGCTCGAGCGAGTGCACCGCGTTCTCCATGCGGATCGGCTTGGCGTACACGGTGCCCGTGCAGTTCGCCCACGCGCCGTCGTGCGGGCCACCGAAGGCGGGGGCCTTGTCGTAGGCCACGCGCTGGCTGGCGGTCACGTGCAGACCGGCCGGGTACTCCGACTTCACGACGCCGTCGATCTTCGCCGACGGGTCCTGGTTCTCCTTGGAGGGGACCCATTCCTTGAGGTCGGTCTGGGCCTCGCGGATCGCGGCCTGGTCCATGTACTTGGGCACCAGGCTGTAGGCCAGCAGCCCGATCAGCGCGACGATGGCGACGCCCGCGCCGAGCAGCACCCATGGGGTGTCGCGCTTCTTGCCCGGAAGGTTGCCCTTGCGGGTCTTGCGGGACGGAGACGACTTCCCCGCGGCCCGCACGGCCTTGGCTGATGTGGCGCTGGTCCTGCTAGGCATCGCTCGTTGTGCTCTTTCGACGTGTGGATCGGTGGGTTCGTGGCGGGCGGTCGTGGTTGCAAGGGGCCCAGCCAATAGGATAGAGACTCGTGACTCCAGCTGACCTTGCAGATCTCCTTCGTACCACCGCGGCGAAGGTGCTTGTCGAACGCGGACTGGACTCGTCGGTCCTGCCCGAGCAGGTCACAGTGGAGCGTCCGCGCAACCCCGAACACGGCGACTATGCCACGAATGTAGCGATGCAGGTGGCCAAGCGGGTCGGAACCAACCCCCGCGAGCTGGCAGGCTGGCTCGCCGAGGCGCTGTCGGCCACCGAGGGGATCGATGTGGCCGAGATCGCCGGGCCCGGCTTCCTGAACATCCGTCTCGCCGCTTCGGCGCAGGGCGTCATCGTCAGCCAGATCCTGACCGCGGGGCAGATCTACGGCACCGGGTCCGCGCTGGCAGGCACCAAGATCAACCTCGAGTTCGTCTCCGCGAACCCGACCGGTCCGGTGCACCTCGGCGGTACCCGCTGGGCCGCCGTCGGTGACGCGCTGGGTCGCATCCTGGCCGCTCAGGGCGCCGACGTGACGCGGGAGTACTACTTCAACGACCACGGCGCGCAGATCGACCGCTTCGCGAAGTCGCTGGTCGCCTCCGCACTGGGCGAACCGACCCCGGAGGACGGGTACGCGGGCGAGTACATCGCCGAGATCAGCGCGGGCATCGTCGCCGCGCATCCCGATGTGCTCACCCTGCCCGCCGACGAGCGGCACGAGGTGTTCCGCAGCGAGGGCGTGCAGCAGATGTTCGCCCAGATCCGCGCGGACCTGCACGAGTTCGGCACCGATTTCGACGTGTACTTCAACGAGAGCGAACTGTTCGCCTCCGGCGCCGTCGAACAGGCCGTCGAGCAGCTGAAGAACTCGGGCAACCTGTACGAGAAGGACGGCGCCTGGTGGATCGCCAGCACCGAATACGGCGACGACAAGGACCGCGTGGTCCTCAAGAGCGACGGCAACGCCGCCTACATCGCCGGAGACATCGCCTACTTCCAGAACAAGCGTGGCCGCGGTTTCGACCTGGCCATCTACATGCTCGGCGCCGACCACCACGGCTACATCGGCCGGTTGAAGGCCGCCGCCGCCGCGTTCGGCGACAACCCCGACACCGTCGAGGTGCTGATCGGGCAGATGGTGAACCTGGTGCGCGACGGCGTCGCCGTGAAGATGAGCAAGCGCGCGGGCACCGTGGTGACTCTCAACGACCTGGTCGAACAGATCGGCGTCGACGCCTCGCGCTACTCGCTGGTGCGTTCCTCGGTGAACTCGAGCATCGACATCGACCTGGACCTGTGGACCAAGGCGAGCAGCGAGAACCCGGTCTACTACGTCCAGTACGCGCACTCGCGGACCAACAGCATCATCGGCAATGCCGCGAAGTACCCCGAATTCGCTTCTGTCGAACCGGATTTCGCGCTGATGACCTCCGGTCGCGAAGGCGATCTGATCCGCACTCTCGGCGACTTCCCGCGCGTGGTCGCGACCGCCGCCGATACCCGCGAACCGCATCGCATCGCCCGCTACCTCGAAGAACTGGCCGGTGTGTACCACCCGTTCCAGTCCGACGACGACATGCGCGTGCTGCCCAAGGGCGACGACGCCGTCACCCCGCTCAACGCGGCTCGCCTCGAACTGGTCAAGGCGACCCGTCAGGTGCTGGCCAACGGCCTTGCCCTGCTCGGCGTGAGCGCACCGGAGCGCATGTGAACACCGGCAAGCTTTTCAGGAAGGACGCACTGCGATGAGTGCACACCCGGCCGGTCCCCGGCACGCAGAGATCCCGCACGCGCCGAGTCTGGCCGAGCGCCCGACCGACCCGAGGGAGATGATCGACCTCCCCGACAATGTCTGGCCGCGCAATGCCTCGCGCGGTGACGACGGTGTGGTCGCGCTGGCGGGCGTGCCCGTCACCCAGCTCGCCGAGCAGTACGGCACGCCGCTGTTCGTGATCGACGAGGACGACTTCCGCTCGCGCTGCCGCGACATGGTCGCCGCGTTCGGGCCGAACGCCCGCGTGCACTACGCGTCCAAGGCGTTCCTGTGTGGCGAGATCGCGCGCTGGATCCGTGACGAGGGCCTTTCCCTCGACGTGTGCTCCGGCGGCGAGCTCGCGGTGGCGCTGAACGCCGGTTTCCCGGCCGAGCGCATCGCGCTGCACGGCAACAACAAGTCGGTGCCCGAGCTCGAAGCGGCCGTCACGGCCGGTGTGGGGCACGTGGTCGTCGACTCGCTCTACGAAATCGAGCGGCTCGAAGCGGTCGCCGGTGCGGCGGGCGTGGTGCAGGACGTGCTGGTCCGCGTGACCGTCGGCGTCGAGGCACACACCCACGAGTACATCTCCACCGCGCACGAGGACCAGAAGTTCGGCTTCTCGATCGCGGGCGGCGACGCCATGGAAGCCCTCGCGCGCGTCTTCGAGGCCGACAACCTGCGTCTGGTCGGTCTGCACAGCCACATCGGCTCGCAGATCTTCGAACTCGACGGTTTCGAGATCGCCGCGCGCCGCATGCTCGGCCTGCTGCGCGAGGCCATCGACAAGTTCGGCATCGACCGCACCGCCCAGATCTCGACCCTGGATCTCGGCGGTGGTCTCGGCATTTCGTACCTGCCGAGCGACAACCCGCCGCCGCTGGGTGAATTCGCCACCAACCTGCGCGCTCTGGTCGCGGCCGAAGCCGCCCGTGCCGGGCTGCCCGAGCCGACCATCGCCGTGGAACCGGGTCGCGCGATCGCGGGTCCCGGCACCATCACCCTGTACGAGGTCGGCACCATCAAGGATGTCGAACTCGACGGTGGCGCGCGCCGTCGCTACGTCAGTGTGGACGGCGGGATGAGCGACAATATCCGCCCCGCGCTGTACCAGGCCGACTACGATTGCCGTCTGGTCTCGCGCTCCTCGGACGCCCATGCGGTCGTCGCGCGCGTGGTCGGAAAGCATTGCGAGAGTGGCGATATCGTCATTCGTGACACGTGGATGCCCGCCGATGCGGCCCCCGGTGACCTGGTGGCCGTGGCGGCGACCGGTGCGTATTGCTACTCGATGTCGAGCCGCTACAACCTGCTCACCCGGCCCGCCGTGGTCGCGGTGCGTGACGGTGCGGCGCGACTGATTCTGCGCCGGGAAACGGTGGCGGACCTGCTCAGCCTGGAGGTGGAAGAATGAACGGCACCAAGGACGCGGGACGTCCGCTCGGCGTAGCCGTGCTCGGGATGGGCACTGTCGGCACCGAGGTGGTTCGCGTGCTGCGCGATCACGCCGATGACCTGCGTTCGCGCGTCGGAGCGCCGCTCGTGCTGCGCGGTGTCGCGGTGCGCGACATCAGCAAGGACCGCGGTCTGCCCGCCGAGCTGCTCACCACCGACGCCTCCGCGCTCGTCGCTCGCGACGACGTCGACCTGGTCGTCGAGGTCATGGGCGGCATCGACCCCGCCCGCAAGCTGATCGGCGACGCGCTCAACGCGGGCAAGTCCGTCGTGACCGCCAACAAGGCGCTGCTGGCCGACTACACCGGCGAACTCGCCGCCGCCGCCGAGGGCAGCCGCGCCGACCTGTACTTCGAGGCCGCCGTCGCCGGTGCGATCCCGGTGGTCCGGCCGCTGATCCAGTCGCTGTCGGGTGACCGGGTGAACAAGGTCGTCGGCATCGTCAACGGCACCACCAACTTCATCCTCTCCGCGATGGACGAGACCGGCGCCGCCTACGACGACGTGCTCGCCGAGGCCACCGCGCTCGGCTACGCCGAGGCCGACCCCACCGCCGACGTCGAGGGCTACGACGCTGCCGCCAAGGCCGCGATCCTGGCCTCGCTGGCGTTCCACACCCGGGTGACCGCGGCCGATGTCTATCGCGAGGGCATCTCCAAGATCACCGCCGAAGACCTGGAGACCGCGTCGGCCGTCGGCTGCACGGTCAAGCTGCTCGCCATCTGCGAGCGCGTCTCGGCCGGTCCGGGCGAGCCGACGCTGGAAGAGGGCGGCAAGGATCGCGTCTCGGTGCGCGTCTACCCGGCGCTCATCCCGCGCAAGCACCCGCTGGCCTCGGTGAACGGCGCGTTCAACGCCGTCGTCGTGGAAGCCGACAACGCCGGTCGCCTGATGTTCTACGGGCAGGGCGCCGGTGGCGCCCCCACCGCGTCGGCCGTGCTCGGTGACCTGGTGATGGCCGCGCGTAACAAGTTCTACGGTGGTCGTGCGCCCGGCGAATCGGTCTATGCTGAGCTGCCGATCGCGCCGATCGGCGACACCCCCACCCGCTACCACGTGAACCTGCAGGTGGAGGACCGTCCCGGCGTGCTCGCCGCGGTCGCCGACACCTTCGCCCAGCACGGGGTGAGCATCTCGACCGTGCGTCAGCAGGGCCACGGCGACGGCGCCCGGCTCGTGGTCGTCACCCACCATGCGGTGGAGTCGTCGCTGGCAGATACTGTCGCCGTATTGGCGGACATGGAATCCGTCACCGCTGTGACCAGCGTTCTCAGATTGGAAGGCACCGAAGAATGACGCGGAATGTGCGCGGCGTCGCTGACATTCGCACCGCATCGTACGCAGACCACACGTATGCGCATGGTTGCGCCGCAACGCAGGGAGCTTTGGCATGAGCCCGACTGGAATCGCCCCGCAGTCGGGCGTGCACTCGCGCTGGCCCGGTCTGATCGCTGCCTACCGCGACCGCTTGGCCGGCGCGGCCGACTGGGAGCCGGTGACCCTGTTCGAGGGCGGTACCCCGCTGGTCCCCGCGCCGCACCTGTCCGCGCTCACCGGGTGCGAGGTGTATCTCAAGGTCGAGGGTGCCAACCCGACCGGTTCGTTCAAGGACCGCGGCATGACCATGGCAATGACCGACGCCAAGTACCGCGGCCAGAAGGCCGTGCTGTGCGCGTCGACCGGCAACACCTCGGCCTCGGCCGCGGCGTACGCCACCCGCGCGGGCATGGAATGCGCCGTGCTGATCCCGCAGGGCAAGATCGCGATGGGCAAGCTGGCCCAGGCCGTGATGCTCGGCGCCAAGATCATCCAGGTCGAGGGCAACTTCGACGACTGCCTCGAGCTCGCGCGCAAGGTGACCGCGGAGTTCCCGCAGGTGGGCCTCGTGAACTCGGTGAACCCGGCGCGTATCGAAGGCCAGAAGACCGCCTCGTTCGAGATCTGCGATGTACTCGGCAAGGCGCCCGATGTGCACGTGCTGCCGGTCGGCAACGCGGGCAACATCACCGCCTACTGGCGTGGATACCGCGAGTACTACGCCGACGGCATCACCTCGGTGCTGCCGCGCATGCTCGGTGTACAGGCCGCCGGTGCCGCGCCGCTGGTCAACGGTGCGCCGGTGAAGGACCCGGAGACCATCGCGACCGCCATCCGGATCGGCGCCCCGGCGTCGTGGAACGGTGCGATGGAAGCCAAGGAGCAGTCCGGTGGCGCGTTCCGCGCGGCCACCGACGACGAGATCCTGGCCGCCTACCGCCTCGTCGCCGCGAAAGAGGGCGTCTTCGTGGAGCCCGCGTCGGCCGCGAGTGTGGCCGGTCTGCTGGCCGCGCGCACGGAAGGCTGGCTGGATTCGGGCCTGACCGTCGTGTGCACCGTGACCGGCAACGGTCTCAAGGACCCCGACAACGCGCTGGCCGGAATGCCGGAGGTCAAGCCGATCGCGGTCGACCCGGTCGCTATCGCCCGCGAACTCGAGCTGGCCTGAGTTGACCGCACCCGAGCCAACGCTGATGACAGCGACGCTGCCCGCCGGTCTCGAAGTGACCGTGCGTGTTCCCGCCTCGACGGCCAATCTCGGTCCCGGATTCGATTGTCTCGGAATGGCATTGGGCATCTACGACGAAATCGTGGTGCGCACTACCGAGTCGGGACTCGGCATCCGCGTCGAGGGTGAAGGCGCCGACGACGTGCCTTGGGGCCCAACACATCTGGTGGTCCGCGCGATCGAGCGTGGACTGGAATCGCTGGGTGTGTGGGCCGACGGTCTCGACGTGGTGTGCCGCAACGTGATTCCGCACTCGCGTGGGCTGGGTTCCAGCGCGTCGGCCGTGGTCGGCGGGCTGGCCGCGGGCGCCGGGCTGGCCGCGAAGTTCGATCCCGCGCTGCGCATGGACGACGACCGGCTGGTGCAGCTCGCCTCCGAGTTCGAAGGCCACCCCGACAATGCCGCTGCCAGCGTGCTCGGGGCAATCGTGGTGTCGTGGACCGAAACCGATGCCGCGCAGACCCGCGCCTACCGGGCCGTGCGGCTCACTCCGGCATCGGCCCTTCGTCCGGTGGTGCTGATCCCGCAGGAACGCTCGTCCACGGCGCACACCCGCGGGCTGCTGCCCGAGCAGGTGCCCCACGGTGACGCGGCGTTCAACGTCAGCCGGGCGGCGCTGGCCGTTGTCGCGCTGACCGAACGTCCCGATCTGCTGATGTCGGCCACCGCCGACCGGTTGCACCAGACCCAGCGTGCCCCCGCGCTACCGCTCACCACGAAGTGGATCGAGCTGTTGCGCGCCGCGGGTATCGCGGCGACCGTCTCGGGCGCCGGCCCGACCGTGCTTGCCCTGACCACCGAAGAATTCCCCGATGACCTGCGCAAACAGGCCGAATCGGACGGTCTGCGCGTGGTCGAACCCGGCATTGCCGACGGGGTATCGATCGACTGACGGCGTGCCTGCCTTGCCGTTGTTCGCAATAGGCAGCTATTCTGAGCAAGTCCGTACATCGTGCGCATCAGACGCCGGTGCTTCATCAGGGCAATCGCTCCCCTCACCACTGTCTTCTGGTGGCGAAGGCCTCCGGTCCTCCCGCGGCGGGTAGTACGGCACAGGCGTCGAACATGGACGCATAATCCGAGCTCGGCATATATTGCCGGGTCTACGGAACGGAACCCTCGAATCAGCACACGGCATTCGAGGGAAGGAAAGGACTTCCGTGACAGAAACGGACCTGCTCGCGACACCCGGGGTGGATTCCAACCCTACGAACTCGGGCAGCCGCGAAAGTGAATCCGGACAGATTTCGAAAATGAGCGAACAAACCGACGTCGCACGATCGGGGCTGACTGGAATGCTGTTGCCGCAGTTGCGCGCACTGGCGGGGGAGCTCGGTATCCGAGGTACCTCCGGAATGCGTAAGGGCGATCTCATCGCCGCTATCAAGGAAAATCAATCCGGAGCGCCCGCCAAGGGGGACAAGCCCGCCGCCGCGCCCGTCGCGAACGACGCGCCCGCGAAGAACGAAGCGCCCGTCAAGAACGAAGCGCCCGCGAAGGTGGAGAAGTCCGCCAAGGCCGACAAGCAGGCCGCGCCCGTCGAGAAGCAGGCTCCCGTCGAGGTCAAGGCCCCCGAGGCCAAGACCGTCGAGGTTCCGGCCGAGCAGGCCGCGACCGAGCAGGTCAAGACCGACGCCCCCGCCGACGCAGGCGAGGATTCCGGTCGCGACGGCGGTCAGCGTGGCCGCGGTCGGCAGCGTCGTGGACGTGACCAGGCCCGTTCCGGTGGTGGCGACAATGCTCCCGCCGAGAACCGCGCCCCGGCCGAGAACCGCGCCGAGGAGACCAAGCAGGCCGACAAGGCCGAAGGTAGCGATCAGGGCGAGCGTCGCCGCGAGCGTGGCGACCGCAACGGCGCCG
>NZ_JBHWZY010000113.1:0-11813 GCF_042727815.1 Nocardia sp. NPDC060220 | reverse complement strand
CCTGAACAGCGGGACCGGCGGGGCCGCGAACTCGAGCGCGCCAGCGCTCAAAAAACTCTGTCGGACCCTCATGACATCATGCGAGCACCATGGAACTACGCAAGGGTGCGCACGCGCCGGTACCGACATCGCTTCTCGCCGTGGTCGTTTCATGGCGGTCGGCGCATACCGTAGACGCGCACGCCCTGCTGGTCACCGAATCGGGCCTGGTCCGCGCCGACCGGGATTTCGTCTTCTTCAACGCACCCCGGCACGCCTCCCAGGCGGTGACCCTCGACCAGGAGCCCGCCCCCGGCACCGCGCGACTGAGCATCTCACTGCCCCGCACCGAACCCGAGGTGGCGCGCATCGTCATCAGCGCGTCCCTCGACGACGCCACCTTCGACCAGCTCCTCGACCTCACGTTGACCGTGCACGCCGCCGACGGCCCGGTCGCCCAGTTCACCATCGACGGTATCGAAGACGTCCAGGCGATGATGTTCGGCGAGTTCTACCGCCGCGACGGCCAGTGGCGGTTCCGTGCGATCGGCCAGGGTTGGTCGGGCGGGCTGGCCGGACTCGCCGGTGAATTCGGGGTCACGGTCGACGAGCCCACCGCCGGACGTCCCAGCATCACTCCCGACGACAGCTCGCGGGTGCCCGCGCGACCGAATGGGGCAGCCGCCGACGCCGCGCGCGCCGCCGATCGCGCACGATTCGCGAGTGTGCCGTCACGGCACGACGCGTCGACGTCTACTGCCGATCTGTCCGGCGCCGATCACCGGGCGAACCGCTCGTCCCCCGAGTCTGCGAATCCCGCCGCAGCGCGATTCGACGGACCGGCGTCGACGCGCCCACCGGCCCTGTCCCGCCGGGTCATCGACGTGCCGCCCCCGCCACCGGTCGACCCGGAGATCGCCGACTGGCACCCCGACCCGGAAACCCCCGATCAACTCCGCTGGTGGGACGGCGACGAGTGGACCTCGAGCGTCCGCCCGCACATCCACGATCACCGCACCCGCTGTACCCGCTGTGGTAGCCCACTGCGGCGCAAGCTGTTCGGTGGCCACGGACCGTGCAAGAACTGTGCCGCCGAAATCGAGGAGTTCCTCACGCACTGGCGCAACCGAGCCAGGCGCGTCCTCGCGGGTCCCGGCACGATGTCGGTGGAGTGGACCGAGGTGTGGGCCGCTCTGCGCTTCCAGCGCATCGACGAGGAGCGCGGCCGAACACTACTGCGCGAGGCGGGTCTGACCCAGGTCGAGCGGATGGTCGCCTTCGCCTTCGCCGACGGTGAGGTGTTCGCCGAGGAACTGGACGCGTTCGAACACGTGGTCAGCGAGCTGGCGCTGTCTGGCGGCATCGTCGACGATCTGCGTCGCCGAATGCATCGCGGCCGCACCCTGTCCCGCTTGCGCGCCGGCGAACTGCCCACCGTCAACACCCCCGGTCTGCATCTGGACCCCGACGAACGCGTGCACCTCGATCTGCCCGCCGTCCACATCCGCATGCTCGCGCGCGGCCCACGCAACACCGAGGGCCGCCTGATCGGCAGTTCCAAGAAGCTGCGTTTCGTCGGCGACGGCACCGGCATCGAGCTGCCGTGGAACCGGGTGGTGTCGGTGCATCCCGAGCACGGCACCGTCGTGCTCGCGGCAACCTCGGCGCGCGGCGGCGCTACCTTCGGCGTCACCGACCCCGACTATGTGGCGGCAGCGTTGGAAGGTGCACTGCGCGTATCGAAACGCCTGGTCCTGACGCCGGGACAGCTCGACAGCCGCAGCATCCCCCAGGACGTGAAAGCCCAGGTGTGGCAGCGCGACGGCGGCGCGTGCGTCGAGTGCGGCGACGGCCACTACCTGGAGTTCGACCACATCATCCCGCTCAGCCGCGGTGGTGCGACGAGCGTGACGAACCTGCAGATCCTGTGCCGGGCCTGCAATCGCGCCAAGGGCGCGCGGATCTAACCGAGAATCGCGTTCATGATGGTGCCGCCGCTGGTGGCGACGACGCCGCCGATCATCGCGCCCGCGATCATCTTCGGTGACTCCATCGCGCTACCGTTCCACTTCTCCCAGGCGAACTTTCCGCCGGCGACGGTGATGGCGAGCACACCCGACAGGATCATGAACCAGGTCAGGTACTGAACCATTTTCATGATCTTGTCCGACAGCGGAGGCGCTTCCGGCGACGGGTTGCCGATCTGCGCGTACGTGGTGATGGTGTCGGCCATCGACGTCAGAATGATGCTCATAGCCTGCTCCCCTATCGCGTGACGCGAACTGCGTTCCAGCCCTGCCGTATTCGATCGTGGTCCAGGATACGGGCGCGAACCCCCTGCACACCAACAAAACCGATCGGTTCGATCGAGATGGGCGCCGACACGGTGACACATGACCGGATACCATCAGTGCAGAGTTCATCGTCGTCCCGTTCCTCCGAGATACCGAGTGAGACCCCATGCTCCTGGCCGCCGTCACCGATACCTTGGCGCAGATCGGCAATCCGACCCCCGAAGCACCGCCACTGGCGGACAAGATCATGCAGCTGGTCAGGTACCTGACCTGGTTCATCTTGTTGTCCGGCATCATCGCCATCACTGTCGCGGGCGGAAAGTTCGCCTGGGAGAAGTGGACCGGCAGCTCCATGGAGTCGCCGAAGATGGTCGCGGGCGCGATGATCGGCGGCGTCGTCGCCACCAGCGCGGGCACCATCATGAACGCGATGCTCTAGGTTCCTGCTCCGCTCGGGACGGTCCGGGATCAGCCCGGGCCGACTCGACCGGCTAGGAACACACCGACCCGAGTTCTGTTGGGGTTCAACAGAACTCGGGCTTACCGGATTGTCGAGTGTCGGCGCACGGCATCTACCTCCTGTCGTTCGGCGGGTCGGTTCGGCTACGTGTAGAGCCGGTCCACGAAGGCGTTCAGGTTTTCCACCACGCGGTGGGCCTTCTCCTCCGGCGTCAGATCCTCGCGATACCGGCTGCCCATCGAAGGCCGCTTCTTGTTGCGCGCATACAGCGAGCAGGCCAGATCGGTGCACATGTAGCTACCGACCGTGTTGCCTTTGCGCCCCGACTCGCCCGTCTTGCTCGCGGTCATCAGCGAAACGCCGCCGGCGGAGTGCGTGGTGAGGCAGATCGTGCACATCTGCGTCTTGCCCGACCCGCCGGTCTCGTGCCGCAACGCGACGCTGACCAGCCCGTCCGCCCGCGGCACCGAGATATAACAGCGCCCCGCGTACGAGGGATCGGTCCAGCCGAGGAAGTCGAGATCCTCCCAGGGGCGTTCGCCCAGGTCACGCGGCACATTCAGGCGCTTGGCGTCGCCCTTCGAACAGTTGACGAACGACGACCTGATGTCGCGTTCGGTAATGGGTTCCATGCGTTGATCCTTCCAGTCTGCGAACTGCAAACGGTAGACACGCTAACGATCCCCACCTGCGGAGACAACCTGTTTTCCGGCCACCGGTGACGAGCATCCCAGCCGATGGGCGGCTGTCAGCGGAGGATCCCCGCGGCCCGCGCGGCGCGCAGCCAGTCGGGGAACTCACCGAGCAGCCTGCCGTACAGCTCCGCGTCGCTGATCTGGTCGATGTCGTCGAGGGCGAAGAAGCCCGCGTTGTCTACGACGCGGCCGTCGAGTTCGTCGAGGGTGCGCAGGACACCGAAGTTGGCTGTGCCGAGGCCGATGAACTGCCAGAAGGCGGGCAGGTGGGCGGCCTCGCGCATCAGCGCCGCGATCTCGCGCTTCTTCGCGAAGCCACCGTCGGTGAAGAACAGGACGAGGGTGGGCTCGGTGAGGGTGTCGATGACCGCGCGCATGATCGGTAGTTCATCGTTGCGGCCGCCGATAGCGTTGTAGTCGACGCCCTGGTGCGTGCCCTTGAGACGGAGATAGGTGTGCGCCCACTGCTCCCCGCCCTCGACGGTGATATCGGGCAGTTTCACGTAGCTGAGCGCGTAGAGGTAGGCCTCGAGCACGCCGTCGTCATCGAGTTGCGTGGCGACCGGGATCATGCGCTCGACGACCCGATGCACCGTGCCGGCGCGATACATCTTCTCCATGCTGCCGGTCTTGTCGATCACCAGCACCACCCGTGCCCTGGCTCCGAACGCGCTCTTGTCGATCAGCACCTTCGCGACTTCGCGCTTGCGCATGTCCAGCTTCTGGCGCTTGTCGAACGACAGCGCCGCCTCGCCGGGAACCGTCCGAACTTCCGCGACCACTTCCGGCTCGTCGTCGACGCTCACCCCGTGGTCGGTGACCAAGTCGGCGAACCCGCCCGCATAGCCCTGTCCGACGGCACGGACTTTCCACTGGTCACCCCGGCGATACAGCTCGAGCGCGATCACCACCGACTCGCGATCGAGTCCGTCGATCACGTACTCGTGCAGCACATTTCCCGCACTGTCGGCGACCGAGGCCACCGGCGACGTGGCGCCGCCGAACGTATCCCCTTCTGCCGCGACAGTGATCACGGCGCGAATCTGCGCGATCTCGACCGGTACGGCACCGAGTGACACCTCGAGCGCGGCACCCTGGAGCCGAACACCCGGCGCCTGCGGCTGATTGAAGAAGACGAAATCCGCGTCCGAACGCACCTTCCCCGCGTCGGTCACCAGCAGTGCCGAGAGGTCGGCGGCCACGCCGCCCCGCACCGACAGCATCACCTCCCCCGAAGCCAAGCCCGCGTTCTGTCCTTTGACCAGCGCAGCAGCCATCGCCATCCCTCTCATCGCACCGTAACGCCCCACACCCTAGGCGAATACGGGCTAGATCCAGCCCTTCTCGCGTGCTTTGAGGGCGGCTTCGTAGCGATTGGACACCCCGAGCTTGGTCATCGCCGAGGACAGATAGTTGCGGGTGGTACCCGGGGACAGGTGTGCGCGTTTGGCGATGTCCTCCACGGAGGCGCCGTCGGCGGCGAATTCGAGGACGTCGGCCTCGCGGGCGGTGAGGACGGTGTCGCCCGCGCTGATGGCTTCGGCCGCGAGCTCGGGATCGACGTATCGGCCACCGTTGTGCACCGACCGGATCACCTCGGCCAGCGTCGCGGCGGAGGTCGTCTTGGGCAGGAAGCCGCGCACACCGGCCGCGAGTGCGCGCTTGAGATACCCGGGCCTGCCATGGCTGGTGACGATCAAGGTGCCGGCACCAGGGGTGATCCGGAGCAGTTCGACGGCGGTGTCGATGCCATCGATGCCCGGCATCTGCAGATCGATGACCGCGACGGCGCCCGGCTCGCCGTCCTCGGCCCTGCGGCGCCACGCGGCGACGAGTTCCGCACCGGAGCCGACGTGGGCCACGACCTCGAGATCGGGCTCCAGGCCGAGCATCGTCGCCATGGCAGCGCGGATGAGGGTCTCGTCGTCGGCGAGGAATACGGGAATCACTGCTTCTCCCAATGGATTTCGAGGGCGAATTCGTCGCCGGAGGTGGCGATGTCGAGGGTCGCGCCGACAGCGGCGAGTCGTTCGCCGAGGCCGCGCAGCCCGGATCGTTCACCGATCGCGCCCTGCGGGCGGTCGTTGCGCAGTGACATGCCGGACCCGCCGAGTGCGAGGGTCGCCGTGGTCGCGGCCGAGTGTTCGACGATATTGGTTGTGCCTTCCCGGACCACCCAGGCCGCGACTTCATGAAATGCCGCGGGCACCTTGGCCGCGTCACCCTCCACGACGAGTGCGCATCCCGCCGCCGACAGCAGTGATCGCGCCCCGGCCACCTCCCCGCGCAGGTCGATATTGCGGTAGCCGCGCACCAGGGTGCGCATCTGCCCCATCGATTCGACCGCCAATGTTCTGACCTCGTCCATTTCCGCGGTCGCTCGATCGAGGTCGCCTGCCCGTGACAGTGCCGCCGCCAGTTCGCTTTTCACCGCGATGGCCGAGAAGCCGCGTCCGACGACATCGTGGAGGTCGCGCGAGAAGCGCAACCGTTCCTCGGCGACCTGCAGTTGCGCCTCGACACCTTTGGTTCGCTCCAACTCGTCGATGATTCCCAGCCCCCACACGGTGAGCCGTGTCAATACGATCGCGAAGACCCCGGTGAACAGGAACGCCGCCGCACCCTGCAGGCCCGCGCCCAGTGGTGTGCCGAAGACCACCAGCGGAGTGGCCACGCTGAGAACGACCAGAATCCACCACTTGTGGCGAGCGAACGGGATGACGGAGAAGATCGCCATGAACACCGCGGACACGCCCACCGTGCGCGCGCTGAGGACCGTCGCCTCGTCGGTGGCCAGGCGGGCGACGATCCCGCTGATCGCCCACAGCGCGACCAGCATCACGATGGCGACGGGCAACATCCGCGGCCGTGCCACCACACCGGGAACGGTGGCGAACGCGGGTTGTGCCTCCAACGCGAATCCGGCCGCGATGCCACCGGCGACGATTCCGAGCACCGATGGCACCGACTCGGCACTGATCGCCAGCACGACGACGAGCACGGCGATCACCGCCTGGAACGAGAGCCGGGTGTAGAGCCGGAACTTGGCGGCTCCCGACAGCTCGTGCCACCAGGCGGTCGCGCGCATCACCCGCGGTCGTCCCAGCGGAAGCTCTTGCGGGTCAGCACGAGCGCCAGCACGGTCCATAACGCCAGTGTCGCAAACGGCCGGCCGGATTCGGTGACGGTATCGGCGAAGCCGAGCGCGGCGTCGGATTCGGCGAACGCCGACAGCGTGCCCGACGTGCCGAGGGAGAGGAGGTCGGAGACGGCGGCGAAGGGGGTCCAGTCGGCCAGTTGCGCCAGCCGATCGGGCAGTACGCCGCGGATCGAGGACATGCCGAGCATCGCGATGATCATCACCGGCAGCGAGGTGATCTGCGCGGCCTCGGCGTTCTTGGTGTACGCGCTGGTGGCCAGGGCGAGCAGTGAGAACAGCACTGTCCCGCCGACGAGCGCTACCACGATCGCCAGTGGGTTGACGGGCGCGGGGGCGCCGGTGGCGTAGACCACCACGGCGATGACGGCGGTGCACGCGAGCGTCATGATGGCGCCCGGGATGGCCGGAGCGAGCTGGATCTGCCAGTCGGCGGCCTCGCCCGTGCGCAACCGTTTCAGGACCCCTTCGCTACGGCGGGTGGTCACCATCGACAGCACCGAGTAGTACTGCACGAACAGCAGGGCGAGCAGTGCCAGCAATTCGAAGGTCACCGCCGCCATCGCCGCTGTGGGCTCGGCGTCTTTGCGGGCGATGAAGTAGGTGGCCAACGGAATTCCGATCGGGAAGACCGTCGCCATGTAGACGAGAGTCTTGTTGCGCCGGAACTGCAGCCACTCCGCTGTGGCGAGCGCGGTGAGTGGTCGACGGCGAAATCCGCCGGCGGGCAGGGTGGTGGTCATCGTGCTCCGATCAGGGTGGGAGTGGTTGCCTCGGCGATATCGAGAAAGACCGATTCCAGGGATGCGGCGCGCGCTTCGAGTCCGGTCAGGCGCACGCCTGCTTCGCGGGCCCAGCCGAGCAGTTCGAACAGGTGGCCTTGTAAGTCGTTGGTGCTGATGGTGACTCGCGCTTGCGCGTCGACGCGGGCGCCGCGGAACTGCGGCACGGGCAGGCCGGGATGATCGAAGGCGATCCGCGCCGGATGGTCGTCGACGATGTCGCGCAGCGTGCCCCTGCGGGCGATCGCGCCCTTGTGCATGATCGCGATCTGATCGGCGAGCGCTTCGGCCTCGTCCAGGTAGTGCGTGGTGAGGACCATCGTCACCCCCGACGCTTTGAGGTCGGCGAGCAATTGCCATGTCCCACGCCGGCTTTCCGGATCGAGGCCGGTAGTCGGTTCGTCGAGGAACAGCAGGCGCGGCTGCCCGAGCAGGGCGCAGGCCAGGTCGACGCGGCGCTGCTCACCACCCGACAGTGAGCCGACCCGCACCCCGGATCGGTCGGTCAGGCCCACCTGCGCCAAGACTGCCTCGGCGGTGGTCGGTGCGGTGCACGTTCCACGCCACATGTCGAGCGTCTCGCCGACGGTCAGCTCGGCGGGCAACCCGCCCGACTGCAACATGATGCCGACCCGCGGACGGACCTGGTCGCGGTGCCGGAGCGGGTCCAGGCCGAAGACTTCGACCTCGCCTGCCGAGGGAGCGATGAGCCCCTCCAGCATGTCGAGGGTGGAAGTCTTTCCCGCGCCGTTGGTTCCGAGCAGGGCGAACACCTGCCCTTCGTGCACCTCCAGGTCCACGCCTTTGACGGCTTCGAACGCGTCGTCGCCGCGGCCGTAGGTTCGGCGCAGCCCGCGCGCGGTGATGACGTCTGTGTTTCTCATGCCTTCTACGGTGGTCGACGCGGGGCGTCGCCAGTAGTAAGCGCAGTCACCGATCCCCGATGGGATTCACATGGTCAAGCCATGACATAAGTCATCGGACTGCGGCTGTGCGCAGGAGCGCTACGCCGTAGGCGATGAACCAGGCCGACCACAGCAGCCAGCCGGACAGACCGATGAGACCGAGCGGACCATCGTGGTCGATGATCAGGGGCGTGAGGGTCGCCGCGGTGAATTGCAGTGCGGCGGCGAGGAATCCGATGGTCGCATGCCATGGCTTGACGAGCCCGCCGAGCCGGCCCGCGACCGTCAGGCCGACCAGTGCCGTCGCGAGGAAGGTGCCGTTCAGCGCGAGCAGGGCATCGTGCAGCGCCCACAGTGCGCCGCCTTCCCCGCTCGAAGCGCCGAGGGCATAACGAATTCCGACGATCACTGTGAAAGTCGCGTTCTGCAACAGCAATCCGGCGAAGCCGACCAGCGACCACCCGGTCCCCGCCGTCCGCTCGGCCGGTCGCAGGGCCGCCAGTGCACCGGCACCGAACAGCACGGCACAGAACCAGCCCAGCGGTACCGGCGCCATCGCCAGCGCCACGAGGTCGCGGTGGTCGACGAAGAACGCGACGGCTGTGCGCGAGTCGGTACCGGGCTTCGGCAACCCGGCGGGTGCCAAGATCAGATTGGCCCCCAGGATGACCAGCGCGAACCCGATACCGGCGATCCCCGCGACCCGCTGAAACCGTGCGCCGCTCGACAGATTAGATTTATCGCTCATATTTTGAATATAGGTACCATAAAATGAAAGAGGAACCCCCTTTGGCCACCGACTCACCTCGCCGCCGCTACGACTCCCTTCGCCGCACCCTGCAAGCCCAGGCGACCAGCATCGAGATCGCCCAGGCCGCCCGCAGGCTGTTCGTGGAGCAGGGCTGGGCCGCCACCACGGTCCGCGACGTGGCCCGCGAAGCCGGCGTCTCCGTTCCCACCGTCTATTCCGCCTACGGCAACAAAACCGGGCTCATCCAGGCAATAGTCGATGCCGCCGATCTCTCCGCCGACGCCCCGCAGATGCTCGACACCCTGGAAGCCGCGGCAGGCGACCCCCGAGCTCAGCTGGCCGCCATGGCCGGCTACGACCGCCGCCTCTATGAACGCGCCGCCGACGTCATCGCCCTGATCCGCGAAGCGGGCCGCACCGAACCGGCCCTGGCCACCACCTACATCGACGCCCGTCACCGCGCCGACCGAACCCGCATCGAGGTCTTCACCTCCTGGCCTCCCGGCACCCTTCGCGAAGACCTCCCCACCTCGGTCGACATCTACGCCGCCCTGTGCACCATCGACGTCTACACCACCCTCACCACCGAACGAGGCTGGTCGCCCGACCGAGTCGAAACCTGGTGGACCGCCACCCTCGCCCGCGAACTCCTCGCTTGACGATTCCCCCTCGGCCGACCGGGAATTTGTCTACTATCGGCCGTAGTAGAACGAACACTGGAGGGGCAGTGAGTGATCCGAACAAGACCGGTACCGGTCATCGCGCCACGAGGTCGTCGATGGCACGACTGGTGGAATCGTGCTCCCAATTCATGAACAAGCGCGGCATCTACCTGGGCCGCCGATCGACGAAACTCCATGTGGCCCTGTACCGCCGAACCAACGGCAGGCTCGGCGGCCACATGCCCGCCTGGCCCGACGCCCGAATCCTGCTGCTCGACCACGTCGGCGCCAGAACCGGCACCCAGCGAACCTCACCCTTGATGTTCCACGCCGACGGCGACATCATCGCCCTTGCCGCGTCCAAAGCCGGCCAACCAACCCACCCCGCCTGGTTCCACAACCTGAAAGCCAACCCGGACAGCACGATCCAGATCGGCGCCCGGTCGCACCACGTCCGGGCCCGCGTAGCCACCGACGCGGAACGAAAACTGCTGTGGCCGAAGTTCGTCGAGCTCTTCCCGAGCTACGACTTCTACCAACGTCATGCGGGCAGCCGCACGATCCCGATCGTGATCCTCACCCCGCGCACCTAGATGCCATCCGACCAGCATCGTCGATCGGCCCCTTCCGCTGCCGTATGCCGATCCGACCGTCGGGGACTTCGACTGGCGCACAAGTAATTTCCCAGCCATTTGCTGAATCCGCAACGCTGTCGACAGGCATCATCAAGGCATGAGTTTTACGGTGGCCTATCTGCAGTACGCCGGATCGGGTCCGATGCGGCACGAGGAGAAGCTCCTCACCGAGGGACTCGCAAGACTCGGCGTCCCCGTCCGCCACTACAGCCTGAAGCGTATTCAACGCAGGCAGTTGGCATTGGGACCCGGCATCTTCATCGCCGGGGATATGGCTGCGATGCACGGCGCGATGCGCCAATTGGGCATCCCGCTACCGCAACCCGACGACTATCCCGACGTGCTTCGCGGCTTCCTCGGGCGGAAGGTGTGGGCGTCGACCCTGGGCGAGATCGAGCGCTCGATGGATGGCGGCTCCTCCCCACCGGTTTTCGTCAAACCCGCGGACCGCCGCAAGGCCTTCACGGGCTCGGTCTGCTACTCGGAACACGATTTCGCCGCATGGGGGAATACCAGTCGGCGCCAGCGCGTCTGGTGCTCCGAGGTCGTCACCTGGGTGTCGGAATACCGCGTCTATGTCATCGGCAGGCAGATCGTGGCCGTGGACCACTACGAGGGTGACAACTCCGTGCCACTGAACAGGGAAACAGTCGAGTCAGCGGTCAGTGCCTACTACCGTTCCGGAACCGCCCCCGCTGCCTACGCCATCGATTTCGGCGTACTGGCCAACGGGGAAACGACGCTCGTCGAGACCAACGACGGCTACGCCCTCGGCGCCTACGACATCACCGCCGACCAATACACCGCGCTGCTGATGAACCGATGGCGCGATCTACTCACGTCCGAGCCGCGGCCGGCACGAGCCACGAGCTTCTGACGTCGACTCATCGACGACGCAGGGACGCGTCCAGCAGAGATGGTGGGGTGTCGTGTTTCTCGTGGGGGGCGAGGTCGGTGCCAGGGGCCACGATGGCATCGACGGCGTCGAGGATCTCGGGCGACAGGACGGTGTCGGCGGCGGCCAGCTGGGCGTGCAGGTGGTTCATGGTGCGGGGGCCGATGATGGCGCTGGTGACGGCGGGATGGGCCGTGACGAAACCCAGGGCGAGTTGGATCAGGGTCAGGCCCGCCTGGTCTGCCAGTGCCGCGAGTTGCTCGACGGCGGCCATCTTGGCGTGGTTGGCCGGGATGGTGGTGTCGAACCGGTCGGGCATGAATGCCGAACGGCTGGTGGATATCTCGCGGTCGGCGCGGATGGCGCCCGAGAGCCATCCCGAGGCCAACGGGCTCCAGGCGAGCACGCCGAGACCGTATTCCCCGGTGACCGGCAGGACGTGAGTTTCGATGCCGCGCTGCAGGATCGAATAGCTGGGCTGTTCGGTGACATAGCGGCTCAGGTGGCGTTCTTCGGCCGCCCACTGCGCCTGCACGATGCGGTACGCGGGGAATGTCGAGGATCCGAAGTAGCGGATCTTGCCCGCACGCTGTAGATC